>NZ_CP059211.1:300000-517060 GCF_014252115.1 Blattabacterium cuenoti | reverse complement strand
TTTTGAAGTCTTTTTCTTCAGTTTGTTTTTTGAAGTCTTTTTCTTCAGTTTGTTTTTTGAAGTCTTTTTCTTCAGTTTGTTTTTTGAAGTCTTTTTCTTCAGTTTGTTTTTTGAAGTCTTTTTCTTCAGTTTGTTTTTTGAAGTCTTTTTCTTCAGTTTGTTTTTTGAAGTCTTTTTCTTCAGTTTGTTTTTTGAAGTCTTTTTCTTCAGTTTGTTTTTTGAAGTCTTTTTCTTCAGTTTGTTTTTTGAAGTCTTTTTCTTCAGTTTGTTTTTTGAAGTCTTTTTCTTCAGTTTGTTTTTTGAAGTCTTTTTCTTCAGTTTGAATCAAATGATCTAATGTTTCTTCTCTTGAAGTTAACCAAAGTTCAATAGATTTATTCTTATCGTAAAGAACACCAGGATCAGGTTTTTGACGATATACTTTTACATTTTTTTCAGGATTTATGTCAGGATTTTTGATTGCATAATTATAGTAAAAATTGATAACATGAAATGACTGATTTTTTAGAATAGAAGTAGCTGAATGTAATGACATTCCAATAACATTAGGAACTACAAAATTATTTTTTTCATATTCTTTTCCAATAATTAAAGTAACTCCATCTTGATTAGGAGGAAATCTATATCCGGATTGAATAGATTTGTTATTATATAAAACTTTTAAAATGATATTTTCATTCATATCATTAATGTATCTGATTTCTTTAACGAAAATATGATTAGCGTGAAGTAATTTTATAGCTATTCGTTTATCTTTATTTATAATATTAGGTAAAACGGATTGAGATGATTTAGAATTAACTTGTATATATATATATCTACCTTCTTTAACATGTCCACCAGCTTCTGGAGAAAAAGAAATAATTTGATTAATTTTGAAATTAGGATCATATCGTGATGTATCTATATCGTATTTTAGACCTAATTTTTCTAAAATTAATAAAGATTTAGATAAAGTAAAACCTCTTAAATCAGGAACTACAACATAAGATCCATGTTTTGTATAAATATCTACCCATTTCAATGCTAATTGAGTAATTTTATATAAAATTAGTATGGAAATCATAATATTTATGATAAATATTACAAAATATTTTGAATAATTCATAAATAAAAAATAAAGAAATAAAAAACCAATAAAATTAAAAATAAATAATGAAAAAAATAGCAGTTGTTATGGGGGGGTATTCAAATGAATCCATTATTTCACTAAAAAGCGGAAAAGTTGTTTATGAAAATTTATGCAGAAAAGAATTTGATCCTTTTCAAATCTATCTTCTAAAAGATAGATGGTTTATGAAAGATGATAAAAATAAAGAGTATTTTATCAATAAACAAGATTTTACTATTTTTGGAATAAAGAATTTAAAATTTGATTGTGTATTTAATGCTATACATGGAACTCCAGGAGAAGACGGAATGTTACAAGCTTATTTCGAACTATTAAGAATTCCTTATACAGGATGTAGTTTTCATCATGCTAATGTTACTTTTAATAAAAAATATTGTTTAAGTTTGATGAAATATTTTGGAGTTAATACAGCTGAATCTTTTTTTTTAAACAAAAATCAGATTTTTTGCCAAGAAAAAATTTTAAACAAAATAGGACTTCCTTGTTTTGTAAAACCCAATAGATCTGGATCTAGTTTAGGTATAAGTAAAGTTTATGAAGAAAAAGACCTTTTTAATGCAATACAAAAGGCTTTTATAGAAGATGAAGAAATTATTATAGAATCCTTTCTTGAGGGTAAGGAAGTCTCAGTTGGTGTTTTTTCATTTAAAAATGAAATAATTGTTTTACCAATAACTGAAATAATCAGTCAAAATGATTTTTTTGATTTTGAATCAAAATATTCTGGAAAATCTAAGGAAATTACTCCAGCAAAATTATCACCGGATGTTGAGAACAAAATACGAAAAATAGCAAAAAAAGTGTATAAATTTTTAAATTTATCAGGAATATCTAGAGCAGAATATATCATAGTAAATGGAGATCCTTTTTTTCTGGAAATCAATACAATACCCGGTTTTTCAGAAGAAAGTATTTTTCCAAAACAATTGAAAATAGTTGGGATTTCTTTGTCTGAGTTATTTAAAAATTATATATACGCTTCCATTGAAAAGAATATGTTAGGAAAATAAGATTCTCAAAAGAATTCACAGTTTACAATTACATTTTTTTTTTCGTAGAAAAAAATGCAACAATTTTCTAAATAAATAAAAGATTGAATATAAGAAAAATAAACTAATTATGATGTATTGCCACATTTTATTTTAATATTTGATATGTAAATAATGAAACTATATAAGACAGAAAAGTCATAAAAATAAATTGTATAATTGGCCATTTCCAAGATCTCGTTTCTTTTCTTATTATAGATAAGGTGCTTATACATTGCATAGAAAATGCATAAAAAAATAATAAAGAAGTCCCTGTTGCTAAATTATAAATAGGTTTTTTAGTTATAGGATAGACTTCTTTTTTCATTTTTTCTTTTAAAAAATTTTCTTTTTCTTCTATACTATACACAGACGCCATAGTACTAACAAAAACTTCTCTTGCTACAAGAGATGATAACAATCCTATTCCAATTTTCCAATCATATCCTAATGGACGAATTATAGGTTCAATTTTTTTTCCTAATAATCCTAAATAAGAATAAGGTAATTCTTTTTTTTGTATGTTAATAATTGAATTTTTATCCGATAAGTTTTCTGAAGGACCGAAAGTACCTAATACCCAAATCAATATATTTATTAAAAAAATCATTTTTCCTGCATTTATAATAAATGATTTAAGATTGATCCATAGAGTAATCAACATATTTTTTAACATAGGAATTTTATAAGTGGGAATTTCCATTATAAGATGACTTTTATAAGTTTTTTTTAGAAATTGATGTAAAATTATTGATACGATTAAAGCAGATATAATTCCTAAAATATACATAGCTAAAAGTACGATCCCTCTTAGTTGAATGAAATACCATTTTTTGTCCGGTATAATTATAGATATAATTAAGGTATAAACAGGTAATCTTGCGGAACAAGTCATAAAAGGAGTTGCTAAAATAGTAATTAAACGATCTCTAGTGTTTTCTATATGTCTAGATGACATAATTGCAGGAATAGCACAAGCTATACTTGAAATAAGAGGAACAACACTTTTTCCATTCAATCCAAAAGGACGCATAATTCTATCCATTAAGAATATAACTCTACTTATATAACCACTTTCTTCCATAAGAAAAAGAAAAAATAGTAAAATAGAAATTTGTGGTATAAAAGAAATAATTGTGCTAATTGCAGGTAATATTCCTTGCAAAAAAAAATTATTCAAAGGACCAGAATAAACATTTCCTAATTTTTTTTGTATAAAAGAAAAAAAAAATTCTATAAATTGTTTAGGTATTTCTGACCAAAAAAAAATAGATTGAAAAATAAAAAATAAAATAAATAAAAAAATAAAGTACCCCCAAAAAGGGTGTACAATAAAACAATTATCTATTTTTTTTGAAAATTCTAAATAGGTTTTTTCTTTTTCAGAAATTAATTTGGAAACTGTTTTTGAAAAAATTTTTTCTATTTCTTCATATCTATCTAATGTTTCTTTTACTTGTAATCTTTTGGGAATAATGTTATGTTTCTTTTTTATTTCATCTAATAAAAAATTTTCCTTAAAAAATTTTTTATTATAAGCTAAATAATACCAAGCTTGGTAAGTATTTACTTTAAAATTATTTTTTACGTCATCAATAGCAGTAGAATAATTTATCCCTGGATTAAAAAAGGAGTTTTTTTTTTTATTTAAATTTTTTATTTTTCTTTTAACTTTATTTAAGCCTACTCCTGTTCTTGCGTTAATTAATACTACTTCTGTTAGAAGGAAGTTTTTTAATTTTTCTATATTAATAGATATTCCCTTTTTTTTTGCTTCGTCAAGCATATTCAATACAAAAAGAACAGGGAATCCTAAGTCTTGTATTTGCCTAAGTATAAGGAGACTTTTTTTTATATTTGATGAATCAGCAACAACTATGATTTTATCTGGATAATCAAAATCATTTATATTACTGAGTAGTTTACTAACTATCTCTTCATTTTCAGATGAAGGATATATACTATAAGTTCCAGGAAGATCTAAGATTTGATAATATATATTATCGTAATAAAAATATCCTATTTTTTTATCTACTGTAACTCCTATATAATTTCCAACTTTTTGATTTAGTCCAGTTAATTTATTAAATAAAGAAGTTTTTCCGACATTTGGATTTCCAATAAGAGCTAATTTAATTTTTAACATTATTTATTTCTGGTTCTATTATAATATTTTCGGCTTCTTCTTTTCGTAAAATTAAGAAAGATTGATCATAGCTTATACATAATGGATCATAAAAAATAGAAACAAAAAGTATTTCGAATTTTACGCCAGGTAAAATTCCTAATTCTAATAATTTTATAGGAAAATCATCATTTTTATATCCTTTAATAATTCCTTTTTCTCCTTTTTTAAGATTAGATAAATTCAAAATATATTTTTATTTTGGAATAAAGATTTAAATTTATCTTTTTTATTTTTTAAATTTTATAAATGTCATCAATTTTAATTAGATCTATACAATTACTATTAAGCATTTCTATATTAGTTGTTGTTCATGAATTAGGTCATTTTATTCTAGCTCAAGTATTTAAAGTTAGAGTAGAAAGATTTTTCTTGTTTTTTGATCCTTGGTTTTCTCTTGTTAAAAAAAAGATAGGACATACTATTTATGGAATAGGTTGGTTGCCTTTAGGAGGATATGTTAAAATATCTGGAATGATAATGGATAATAAATCAGAAATTCAAACCCAAAATTGGGAGTTTCGTTCCAAATCCGGAATAAAAAGACTATTAATTATTTCTGGAGGAATTATTTTTAATATATTGTTATCTATTTTAATTTTTACTTTTTTGTTATTCAAACATGGGGAAACTTTTCTTCCTACGAAAAATGTTAAATACGGAATAGAAGTTGATGATTTAGGGGAAAAAATAGGATTAAAAAATGGAGACAAAATTTTATTTGTAAACGATAAGTATGTTCCATACTTCAATGATATTCCAAAAGCAATTATTTTGGGTAATTCTATTACTATAGATCGTATGGGAAATATTATAAAATTATCATTAAGTGATAACAAGAAAAAATTTCTTTTTGATAGAAAAGAATTTAATTTTTTTATTAAACCTCGTGTTCCCCCTATAATCAATTATGTGATAAAAAATTCTGAAGCAGAAAAGTATGGACTAAAAAATAATGATGAAATATTAGCTATTAATTCTGAATTTGTTCTTTTTTCTGATCAACTAAAAGATTTATTATCAAAGTATAAAAATGAAAATATATTAATATCTATTAATAGAAATGGGAGCCTTATTCAAAAAGAGATTTTTGTAAACCCAAAAGGGATTTTAGGTATTTATTTAAAAGATTTTATGGATTTAGATCAAATTTTTTTATTTGATAAAAAAAATTACACTTTTTACGAAAGTATTCCTCATGGAATAAAAAAAACTTGGAATGTTCTAAAAAATCAAATCTTTTTTTTTAAAAATGTTTTTCATATAGAAACTAAAGCTTATAAACAAATAGGTAGTTTTTTTTCTATAGCTAAAGAATTTCCATCTAAATGGAATTGGGATATTTTTTGGACTTTAACTGCTACTTTATCCATTTGGTTAGCTTTTTTAAATTTATTCCCTATTCCGTCATTAGATGGAGGATATATCTTATTTATCATGATAGAAATGATAACAAAAAAGAAAATAAATGAAGAAATAATTGAACGTTGTACTATTTATGGATTTATCATAATTAGTTTAGTTATGATGTTTATCATCATTTGGGATATTTTCAAAGTTTTTTTTTCTTAAATTTTTTTAAAGAAAAAAATATGATTGGGGGTAATTCCTATATCAATTAACAAATCGTCTTTATGTATATTATTAATTTCTTTTATAGGGGAAAAAAAACTTAAACCTATTTTAATAATATTTTTTTCACATAAAGGAACAAATCTATCATAAAAACCTTTTCCGTAACCTACTCTATAACCTTTTGAATCAAATATTAACAAAGGAATAAATATCACTTCAATAAGTGAAATTGAAACAATAGATTTATGCCTAGAAATAGGTTCTAGAATTCCATATTTTTTTTTTATTAATATAGTATTTTTATGAAAAAAACAATTTTCTATAGATAACTTACGAAAGTTAGAACAGGGAATGGTTACGCATTTTCCTGTTTTTAGTAAGAAATCAATTATAATAAACGTATTTACTTCTTTATGTTCACATATGGGTAAAAAAATATGAAAATATGTATTTTTCCATATAAAAAATAGCTTTTTTAACTGAAAAAAAATTTCATAACTCATTTTCATAATCTCATATTGAGAAATAGACTTTCTCATATAGAAATATTGTGCACGTAATTTTTCTTTATTCATTCAACTTAGGTTCAACCGTAAGGATAGAAAAATCTATAAAATTTTCTAATATTTTTATTATTTCTTTAGGTTTTTCTATATGACCCATATGACCTGTGGGTATTGCAACAAAATAAATTTTATTTCCATTTTTCATTTCTTCATAAATTTTTTGAATATCAAGAATTGAATCGTATAAACCAACTATACATAGTTTTGGAAACTTAGTTGTTTTTAGTAAAAATTTTCTATCTTTCCGAATTGACATTCCTTTCAAAAAAGAAATAATACTATTTATGTGAGTATATGAAGCAATTTTACATACAAAACGTATTTCTTCTTGTAAAGAAGATAATCTTTCATAATGAAACAATTTTTTTATACTTGCGGATATAAACAATGAATAATTATTAATTGCTAATTGAATAGACTGAATACGGTTTTTCTTTTTTTCAAGTGTATCTGATTCTGTTGTAGAATGAAGCAAACACAAACCTAAAAACATTTTGGGATACTTTTCCGCCATGGCTAAAGCAACATATCCTCCCATAGAATGTCCTACAAAAATAGCTTTTTGGATTCCTTTTTTTTCTAATGTTTTTTTTACAATTTCTGCGGTATTTTCCATTGTAAAAATTCCATCTTTTTCTAATATTAAAACGTCTTTTCCATTACTTTTTCCATGACCTGGAAGATCAATTAAAATAACTTTATACTTATTAGAAATATCATGATATACATAATTCCATATTTCTAAACTTTCCATAAATCCATGTAATAACACTATAGGAACTCCTGTTTTTTTTCCTTTTATTTCTAGATTTATTTTACAAATATTAGTCATATATTAATGAAAATATAATATAAGAGAAAGATATATGAAATTGAAAAAAAAAACAATTATTTGATTTAAAATATATTTGAAATATTCAAAATGAGGAGAATCATGTTATTAACAATAAATATTGGAAATTCAAGTCTTCGTTTTGGACTATTCGATAGTAGTTATAATTTGAAATGTAATTGCTCATGGATCATTAATACTAATCCACACAAATCACGAGATGAATATGTTTTATTATTTAAAAATATATATCAACAATATGATATTTTTTCTAAGTTTATACAAAATATCGTTATTGGATCGGTAGTTCCTTCTCTTACAAATATAGTGGAACAATCTTTATATGAAATACACAAAATAAAACCTATTATAGTTGATAGAAACTCAAATTCTCCTATAAAACATTATTCACATCAATTAGGAACAGATTTATATGCCAACGCTACAGCCGCATATACATTATATAATAATAAAAATACCACTTTAATAGTGGATTTTGGAACTGCATTAAGTTTAACTTGTATAGATAAGTATGGAAATCTTTTAGGTGTTATTATTGCTCCGGGAGTTAATAGTTCTTTAACTGCATTAATTGGAAATACAGCTCAATTATCACAAATTGAGTTAAAAAAACCTCATAGTATATTAGGTCAATATACAGAAACATGTATTCAAAGTGGAATTATATACGGTTATATAAGCATGGTTGAAGGATTGATAAATAGGGTCAATCAAGAATTGAAAACAAATTGTTTTGTTATTGCTACTGGGGGTTTATCTCATATATATACGCCATTAACAAAAAAAATTCATATTAAAGATAAATTACATACAATAAAAGGATTAAAAATCCTATTTCATTGGAATCATTAAAGCGTCTATAGATTTTTTTATTTTTTCTGATAAACCTTGAAAAGTCTTTGAAGATAAAACCATTCTTTTTTTGGTAAAATTTACATCACTCTCTTTATTCATAGGAATTAGATGAATGTGAACATGAGGAATTTCAAAACCCATAACAAATACACCAATACGATTGCAAGATATAATATTTTCTATACCTATAGCTACTTTTCTTGTGAAAGACATAATAGAGATAAATTCTTTTTTTGATAGAGAAAAAATTTTATCTCTATTACTTTTTTTTGGTATTACCAAAGTGTGTCCTATTTTCATAGGATGAATATCTAAAAAAGCTAGATGATCAGAATTTTCCGCTACTTTATAAGCTAAAATTTCATTTTTAATTATTTTTTGAAATATATTATTATTCACTTTCACTAAACGCTATTTCTAAAATTTCATAATCGAGTATCATCTTATTAGGCAATTTAATATGCGCTATTTGTCCTACTTGTTTTCCAAGTAAACCTGTTGATATAGGTGTATTTATGGATATTTTTCCATATTTTAAGTCTGCTTCTCCCTCTGGAACTAAAGTATATATTTGTTCTCCTCCATAAGTCAAATTTTTGACTCTTACTGTGGACAGAATAGATACTCTAGTTCTATTAATTTGTGATCCATCTATAATACGTGCATTAGATAGTTTTTTTTTTAATTTAGCTATGTTCATTTCTAAAAAACCTTGAGCTTCTTTTATTGCATCATACTCTGCGTTTTCTGACAAATCTCCTTTATCTCTGGCTTCTGCTATTTGCATGGATATTTTCGGGCGTTCTACGTTTTCTAATCTTTCTATTTCTTTTCGTAATTTTTCTAAACCTTCTTTAGTTATATATTCAAATTTTTCCATAATTTTTTTTCATTATTTTTTCATTCAATTTATTTATTTAATGACGTATATAAAGTTATATGATTTTGAAATAATGTTATGTGTTGTGTTTTTATACATAACAAAATATTTTGTTTAGATAAAATTAAAATTACGAATTTCTGTGTTTTTTTTTATTTTTACTTTTATCATAGATTTTGATAAAAATGATGGAAATTCATAATGAATGATGAATAAAAAACGATAAAGTAAGATATGCAAAAATTAATCTTTTATTTTTCTACTTATTAAACGAAATTTCTATATGCGAAAAAATATTTTATTTTATTCTCAAAATATCTGCTCCTAAAATACGTAATCTTTTATCTATATTTTCATATCCTCTGTCTATTTGTTCTATATTTTTAATAATACTAGTTCCTTTAGCAGAGAGAGCTGCAATCAAAAGAGATATACCAGCTCTTATATCTGGAGAATTTAATGTTGTTCCTCTAAGAGAAGATTTATGATTAAGACCTATAACAGTAGCTCTATGAGGGTCACATAATATGATTTGAGCTCCCATTTCAATCAGTTTATCTACAAAAAATAGTCTACTTTCAAACATTTTTTGGTGGATTAAAACACTACCTTTAGCTTGAGTAGCCACTACAGTTAGAATACTTAACAAATCTGGAGTTAACCCTGGCCATGGAGCATCAGATATTGTTAATATTGCATTATTTAATGATTTTTTAATTTGATAACATTTTTGTGATGGAATATAGATATTGTTTTTTTCTTTTTCTAATTTTATTCCCATCTTATGAAAGATATTAGGTACAATTCCTAAATTTTTCCAATTCACATTTTTAATCCTAATTTCAGAACAAGTAATGGCGGCTAAACCTATCCAACTCCCTATTTCAACTATATCAGGTAATATGGTATGTTCACATCCTCCTAATTCTTCGACTCCAGTAATATTAATTAAATTAGATCCTATTCCTTTAATCTTAGCTCCCATTTTATTTAACAATTTGCATAATTGTTGAATATAAGGTTCACAAGCCGCATTATAAATTATAGTTTTCCCTTTAGCTAAAGTAGCTGCCATAATAATATTTGCTGTTCCTGTAACAGAAGCCTCTTCCATTAAAATATATTCTCCAATTAAACTATTTTTTACCCATAAATCAAAATATTTTGATTCATTATGATAATATATATTACTTCCTAACAACTTTAATCCTGTTAAATGGGCATCTAAACGTCGTCTACCTATCCTATCCCCTCCAGGAATTGGAATACGAACTTTTCCAAATCTGGTAAGTAAAGGACCAGCAATCATAATAGATCCTCTGATAGATTTTCCATATTCACAAAATTTTTTTGTATTTAAATATTCAGTATTTATATTTTTTGCTTGTAAAGTATAGTCTCCTATTCCATTTTTTTTTATTAAAACTCCTAAATCTTTAAGAATTTGTATCAAACATTTGACATCTCCTATTTCTGGAATATTTTTAATTCTCAATTTTTCTGAAGTCAGTAATACTGCACATAATATTTGAAGAGATTCATTTTTAGCACCTTGTGGTTGAATTTCTCCTTTCAAAGATAATCCTCCTTTTATTTTAAAAGATCCCATCAACTATTACTCTTTTAATTAAGATTTTTTTATTTTTTATATTTAAAAATATGAGAACATTGTAATAATGAATCTGTATGTTTCATTAAACATATTTTTCCTTTTGATAGTTCTTTTAAATCTTTAAATATGACATCGTCTTTTACTATATTTTTATTCCATCTTAAATAGTTTTTTTTCATTGTATTAGCTATAGCATAAAATAAACCTTCTTTTTTTTGCGTGTTTTTACAACGTATTGCTGCATGGATCATGTTCCTTATAATTTTTCCATAATATCTAAAACGAGTTAGATATTCAGGATATATTATTCTTTTATTACAAAAATTAATATTATAGGTTTCTTTTAAATTTGGTTTAGGAAAAGGTGTGTCAATATCTAATTGATATTTAGACATTATCAATAGTTGATTCCATAATTTATGTTGAAAAAAAGGAATAGATTTGTAATATTTAGGATAAACAGAATCTGTCATTAATTTAATAATACTCCATGCACAACGATTTCTTTTCTTTCTATTTTTTATTTGTATAGCATAATCTATCATTTTATGAATATTTCTCCCATATTCTGGTATCACCAATTTTAAACGATTAGTATTGTATTCCATAATATTATATATAATATATTTATTTATCTTTTATAAGATGTTTTATCTAAAGTCCAAAGAATTTTTTTTTGAAAAAGATTTTTCCTTACTTGACAAGAATAATTAAAACAAAATATACAATGCTTATTAGAACAAGCCTCAACGTGAACCGATAATTCTACTTTATTTCCGAATTTATCTTTAGTTAGTTGAGTTAATTTTTTTACTTCTTGATTAGCTTCTTTGACATTAAAAAACCATGGAACAGTTAAATGACAATCTATGTGCAATGCACTTCCATATTTAATGATTTTTAAATGATGAAGATCTATCCAATGAATATTTCTTTTTTCGTTTAAGTAAAAAGATAATTTTTTTAAAAGTTTTTTGTCAGATTCGTCCATAATTCCAGCTGTGGCATTTCTCAATAATTTAAATCCTGTATATAAAATTACAAATGAAAAAATGATAGAAATAATGGGATCTATCCATATAGATTTGGTAATATTCAATAATATCAATCCTATGATTATACCAAAAGTAGAATAAGTATCTATTTGAAGATGTTTTCCGCTTGCTATTAATATTAAAGCTCTGTTTTTATGTCCTATTTTACAGACTAAAAAACCTAATAAATAGTTAATAATTCCAGTGAAGGACATTAAAAATAGACCATAATCTAATCTTGATAAAATAATTCCATGCATATTAGATTTAATACGTATAAAAGTATTTATAAAAATAGTAATTCCTACTATAGAAATTAGAAAACCTTCTATTGCTGTTGATATAAATTCTATTTTACCGTGTCCATATGGATGATTTTTATCTTTAGGTAAAGATGATACATAAAGACTCCATAATCCAATAAAACCACTGATAATGTTAATCAAACTTTCCATAGCATCACTAAATACAGAAAGCGAAGAAGTAATATGCCAAGTAATTAATTTTATAAAAAAGAAAAAAATTGCTACAAAACAAATCATTTTCTGATAATAAAAATTTAGTTTAATTTTTTTTAAATCATCCATAAATTGTTTTTATGATTCAATAAAAAGTTTATTCAATTTTATCAAAACTCTTTTTTTTCCCGATTTTTTAAATTTAATTAGAGCTATTTGATTCTGATTTTGTAATTCTAAAATGATTCCTATTCCAAAATTTTTGTGAAAAACTTTTGCTCCTTTTTTAATTTCTAAATATTTAGAATTTTGATTTTCATAATTAAGATAATTCAAGGAAAAAAAATTTTTTTTATCAGATATATATCTGTGATTTTCTATATCAATAAAATTTTTATTAAGTTCATCAATAAAACGGCTAGGAGCATTTTTCTTTTTTTCTCCCCATATAAATCTATACTTTGTATAAGTAAGTATTGCTTTTTTTTTAGCCCGAGTTAAAGCAACATAAAATAAACGACGTTCTTCCTCTATTTTCAAGTGATTTCCCAAACTGGATTTTGATGGAAATAGATTTTCTTCTAATCCTACAATAAAAACAATAGAAAATTCTAAACCTTTGGATAAATGAACTGTCATTAATGAAACTTTATTTCTTTCATCTTTATGATTGATATTTTCATTTATTTCCAAATAAAAATTTTGTAAAAAACCAAACAAACTTGCATTTACATTATTTTTTAATTTCTTTTGTTCTTTAACATATTGAAGTATATAATCAAGTATATATTTAAAATCTTCATTTTTATAATTTTTAGAATTTTCATTTAACAAAAAATCCACTAATTTTTTAGCTATTACATATGCATCATATTGTTCTGCACTAATACGTAATTTTTCTATTGTAAAAATTAGATTTTCAAATCTAATTTTTGTTTTATTATTTATTTTTAATAAGCATTGATAATTTTCAATATTTCTTACTATATTATAGACTGTGATTTCTTTTTTTTCAGACAGACTTAATATAGTTTTTACTATTTTTTGATTTGTATTTTTTAAAATACGTAAAAAAGATTCTTCATCATTTGGATTAACAATAATTCTAAGATAAGCTAAAAAATCACGAATTTCTTTCCTCTGTTCAAAAGAGATAGATCCATATATGTGATATGGGATATTTTTTTTTTTTAATGAGTATTCTACAACATGTGATTGTATATTTGCTCTGTAAAGAATTGCAAAATTTTCATATCGTAAATTTGTTTTTCTTTTTATTGAAAGAATAGAAGAAGTTATATATTCTGCTTCTTCTACTTCAGTAGTGGCAGAATATATTTTTACTTTTTCTCCTTTTTCATTATTTGTCCAAATTTTTTTTAAAATCTGATTTTTATTAAAAGAAATAATATTGTTAGATGCTTGCACTATATAATTAGTAGAACGATAATTTTGTTCAAGACGAAAAATCTTAGCATTTTTATAATCAAGATGAAAATTTAAAATATTTGAAATATCAGCTCCACGAAAAGCATAAATACTTTGGGCATCATCTCCTACTACAAAAAGATTTTTATGTTTAGAAACTAAATTTTTTATAATGGTATTTTGAGATAGATTGGTATCTTGATATTCATCAATTAATATGTATTTAAATTTTTTTTGATACTTTTCAAGTACATTTGGAAAATAGAAAAATAAATAATTGGTATAAAGCAATATATCATCAAAATCTAACGCATTTGCTTTAAAACAACGTTTTGTATAAATTTTATAAATTTTAGTAAGAAATTCTGTATTTTCTGATTTTTTTTTATTACCTAATAAATAATACAAATTATTTTTATATTCAGAAATTCTTTTTATTATTTCTTTACAATTCAAAGTTATATTTTCTATATTAATGTCTTTTAATATTTTTTTTATAACATTTTCTGAATCTTTATGATCATAAATCGTATAATTTGATTTAAATCCTAACCAATGAGATTCTTTTCTTAGAATACTAGAAAATATAGAGTGAAAAGTGCCTAGTGTTATTTGATAAAATTCTGTTGTATTTATCATATTAGAAATACGATTTTTCATTTCTCTAGCAGCTTTTTGGGTAAAAGTTAAAGCTAATATATTGTAAGGAGGTATTCCTATATTTTGAATCATATGAACGATACGATGTGTAATAACACGAGTTTTTCCTGATCCAGCTCCAGCAATAACTAATATAGGTCCATCAATGGTTTCTATAATTTTACGTTGAGAGTTGTTCAACTGAAAGTTATTCAAAGGATTCATGTATTAATTTATTTATAAAATTTTCCATTTATTTTTATAGTATTCATAATAAATATTTTTTGTATCATTCAAAAAATTAGGATTTTTTTTAAAAAAGTTTTTAGCAATTGGAAAAACTTCTTTTGTTAATTTATAATCTTTAATTAGATTAACAATACGAAAATAATTTTTTCCACTTTGTTTAGTCCCTATTAAATCTCCACAACCACGTAATTTTAGATCTTCTTTAGCGATATCCAAACCTTTATTTGTTTCACACATCTTTTTAATTCTAAAAAAACCTTCTACACTGATTTTCCTATCAGTAATAAGAATACAATAACTTTTATAAGTTCCCCTTCCTACTCTACCCCTCAATTGATGTAATTGAGATAATCCGAAAAAATCTGCATTTTCTATTAAAATAACCGATGCATTAGGAACATTTACTCCTACTTCTATGACTGTAGTCGCTATTAAAATTTTAGTTTTCCCATATAAAAATCGATTAATCTGCATATTTTTTTCTTGAAAATTCATTTCACCATGTAAAATTCCAATTTCCAAATCTTTAAATTTTTTTCTAATTTCTTCATATCCTCTTATCAAATTTTTATTCTTAAAAGAAGTGTTTATAGTCGGATATATAATATAAATTTGTCTACCTATTGAAATTTGATTTTTCACTATTTTAAAAGCTTGATCCCTATTTTGATTCCAAAAATGAATGGTTTCAACAGGTTTTCTACCTAAAGGCAATTTTTTGATAATAGAAACATTTAAATCACGGTAAATAATTTTTCCTAAAGTTCTGGGAATGGGAGTGGCTGTCATAATTAAAATATGAGGAGGTTTATTATCTTTTTTCCATATTTTTTCTCTTTGTTCTACTCCAAAACGTTGTTCTTCATCTATAATTGCTAATCCAAGATTTTTAAATTGAACTTTTTCTTGAATTAGAGAATGAGTTCCTATTACAATAGAAATTTTTCCTGTTAATATATCATGATGGATAGATTTCCTAATAGGAGCAGAAACAGAACTTGTTAATAAAGCTATTTTAATTCCAATTTTTGAAAACATCTTTCCTATGGAGTCATAATGTTGTATGGCTAGAACTTCAGTAGGAGCCATTAAACAAGATTGAAAACCATTATCTAAAGCTACAAGCATTGATAACATAGCTATGATGGTTTTTCCACATCCAACTTCTCCCTGTAATAATCGATTCATTTGAATGGGTCTCTTCAAATCATTCCATATTTCTTTAAATACTTTTTTTTGTTCTCCTGTGAGAGTAAAAGGTAAAATTTTTCTGTAAAAAGTATGAAAATTATACCCTAATTTTGTAAAAGGAAAATTGTTTATTATTTCTTTTTTAGATAAAAAAAATAGTTTTAATAAAAATAATTCTTCAAATTTTAAAGAATATTGTGCCTGTAATAAAGATTCTAAAGATTCTGGAAAATGAATTTGAATTAAAGCTTTTTTTCTTGACATTATTTTTTTCTTAAGAAAATCTTTAAAAAAAAATTCATTTATATCATTTTTTAATTCTTTTATAAGATTTTGTAATAAATTTATCATAAAAGCATTATCCACTCCTTTTTCTTTTAAATTTTTAGAAATGGAATATACAGGAAATATAGAATAGTTTTTTTTTATTGAAGAACGAAATTCCTTAATATTTGGATGAATAATTTGAATTTTTTTTTGAAAGTATTTTACTTTTCCAGTAACTATTACTGGAGCATTTTTTGTTATTTTTTTTAGAAAATGGTTTTTTTTAAACCAAACTAATTCAATAAAACCTGTATTATCTTCCAAATGCGCTACTAATATTTTTCCTTTTTTATTTTTATAATCAAGTTCCTCAAACTTAGTTAGTTTACCTAAAATTTGTACAAAATCATTATTATTGTTTGATAATTCTGATATATTTTTTAGTATAGATACATATTTATATCCCTTAGGATAAAACAAAAGTAAATCTTTGTATGTATACAGATTTAATTCAGTATTAAATAAATAAGCTTTTTTTAAACTTAATCCTTTTAAATATTTTATAGATCTTTTTAGAATATTGAAAGACATATAAAGTAAATTGTCATTCGTTATATATCAAAAAATACTTAATTTTGTTGATTTAAAGGACATTTAGCTCAGTTTGGTTTAGAGCGCTATTTTGACAGAGTAGAGGTCATCGGTTCAAATCCGATAATGTCCACAAGAATTATTTATTCAGTTTTTATGATTTTAATTACTACAGTTAGAGAAGGAGAATCAATTGATAAAGCTTTAAAAAAATGTAAAAAAAAATTTGATAAAACTCGTGTTCTAAAAGAATTTAGAGAGAAACAACAATATATAAAACCTTCTGAAGGAAGAAGAAATGAAATATTGAGAGCTAAATATAGAGAACGTATGAAATTAAAAAAAGAAGAATAGACTTTACTACTATCCTTTTTATTTTATGACACATAAAGAAACAAAAATTTATGGTCTGATAGGAAAAAATGTTAAATATTCTTTTTCTAGAAAGTTTTTTTTTGAAAAATTTAAAAAAGAATTTATCCTAAATGTAGATTATAAAATTTTCGACATTCCAAAAATAGAAAACGTATCATTGATATTTAAAAACTCTTATTTAAAAGGATGTAATGTAACCATTCCTTATAAAACAAAGATCATTCCTTTTTTGACCAAAATAATGCCTGAAGCAAAAACTATAGGATCCGTAAATGTGATAAAAATTAATAATGAATGTAGAATTGGATTTAATACAGATATTTTAGGATTTGAATATTCTTTTAAAAAAGACTTAGAAAAAATTACAAATAAAAAAAATTTAAAAGCATTTATTTTAGGAACCGGAGGAGTTTCTAAAACGGTTTCTTTTGTTTTACAAAAATTGGAAATACCATATCAATATATTTCTAGAAAAAAAGATGCAGGTTTTTTAGTATACGAAGATATAAACCCAAAATTATTGAAAGAATATAAAATTATTATCAATTGTACTCCTGTTGGAACATATCCAAATATAAATTCATGTCCATTCTTACCTTATGAATATGTCTCTTCTGATCATTATTTCTATGATTTAGTTTATAATCCTAATAAAACATTATTTTTAAAAAAAGCGGAAAAAAATGGAGCCTTAATTAGGAATGGATTAGAAATGTTATATATTCAAGCTGAGGAATCTTGGAATATATGGAAAACATAAAACAAAATTCATGAAATATAAAGAAATTTTTATGAAAAGAGCTATACAATTAGCTAAAAACGGATTAGGATTTACTTCTCCAAATCCTATGGTTGGATGTGTTATAGAACGAAAAGGAATCGTTTTATCAGAAGGATGGCATAATAAAGAAGGAATATATCACGCTGAATTTTTATCTATTAATAATATAAAGGATGAACAGTTGTTTTTAGATTGTACTTTATATGTAACATTGGAACCATGTGTTCATTTTGGAAAAACTCCTCCTTGTGTTGATTTAATAATCAAAAAAAATATACCAATAGTAGTAGTAGGTATACAAGATTCTTCTGATAAAGTAAAAGGGTTAGGAATAAAAAAATTAAAAAAGTATGGAGTGGAAGTTATAGAATCTATTTTAATAGATGAATGTAGAATCTTGAACAAACGTTTTTTTACTTTCTATGAAAAAAAACGTCCTTATATCATATTAAAATGGGCACAAAGTGATGATGGTTTTATATATTCGGAGAATAAAAAAAACAATTGGATTAGTGGAGTGTATGCTAGGCAACTAAATCATAAATGGAGATCTGAAGAAGATGGAATTTTAGTAGGAAAAAAAACTGTGTTAAATGACAATCCAAAATTAAATGTTAGAAAATGGTTCGGGAAAAATCCTATCAGAATTTTTATTGATCAGAAACTAAGTATTTCTAATTATTATTTCATTTTAGATGGTTCTCAACATACTATTGTATTTACAGAAGTAAATAAAAAAAGTCAATATAATATAGAATATATTCAAATTTCCTTTAAAAAAGAAATAATAAATCAAATTTTATATTTTTTGTATAAAAAAAAAATATTATCTATCATAGTGGAAGGAGGAAAAAAAACCTTAGAAAGTTTTATAAAAGAAAATATTTGGGATGAATGTCGGGTTTTTATGTGCGAAACTGTATTAAAAAGTGGACTAAAAGCTCCTGAAATAAATGGGATCGTTTCAAAAAAAATGAATTTGGATAAAGATAAATTAATTATTAAAAAATTTCAATTCAAAAATTGAATTGTATCAATTCCATCTGCATAATCTTCTAATTTCGGGTATTGTGTTTTTCCAAAAGGAATTTCTTTTTCTAAAAAATTTTTAGATACTATACATTGTATATGATTTTTTTTTTCTATAATTGTTTTTTTTAATTGATTCAAATTATTGTAAAATTCATAATACACTACAGATATTGGACTATGATAGTTTTTTTCTTCTTTGAAAAGAAGAAAATGATTTTTTTTTAAAGAGACTTGATTCATAGTATAAATAGATAAATAATATTTATAATTATCTATATATTTTTTATTTTTTGTAATATATTCACAAATCAATGATTTTTCTAAAATTAAATAAACATCATAATTATGGGGTATAAATATTTTTCCTATATTTCTGCATCCCCTTCCAGAATAAGTTAACATATCCTTATTTAAGGAGACTAATTCTTTTTCTGTTTCAGTTCCTTGCAATACAGAAACAGAAGTTCTACTTTTTCTAAGTAAAATAGGATATTTTCTATAATAGTATTCGAAATAACGAGTTGTATTATTATTTCCAGTAGCTATTACAAAATCAAACTTTTCATTTAAAATATTATTTGAAAATTTTATTCTTTTTTGAAGAATAGGTTTTTCATGTATAATTATTCTACATAAGAATGGAAGTAATAAATTATCTTCTTCAGATAATTTAATTATAATTTTATGTCCTGACAAAATCACACATATAAAGTCATGAAATCCAACCATTGGTACATTTCCAGGCATAATAACAAGAACTTTTTTAGAATTTCTTTTATTAAGAGAATATTTATTCATCCAAGATTCTAATTTTCCTTTTTCAAGATTTTTTCCCCATTGATCAAATGTTATTAATAAATCTTCTATTCTAAACCAACTATTTTCAATAGTTACTTTTTTAATAATTTTTTGAAAAGAATAAAAAAATTTCTTATAACATTTGGATAAATATTTTTCATGTGCATAAAATTTCTTAACTTCTCTTAAGAAACATCCTAAAATATCAAAAGCTTTAATCATTTATTTTTAATTTTTTCAAATTAAATGTCCATAAAAATTACAGAAAAATGTATAAACTGTGGGGCATGTGAACCTGAATGTCCTAATCAAGCAATTTATGAAGGAGGAAAAAAATGGAAAATGTCAGATGGTACATCATTGGAAAAAAATAAAATATCAGATCCAACTATTTTTCATTTTCAAGATCCAATCAAAAAAGATATATACTTCATTGTTCCTGAAAAATGTACGGAATGTGTAGGTTTTTATGATCAACCACAATGTATCATAATTTGTCCAGTTCAATGTTGTATTTTAGATAAAGAAAATTATGAAAGTAAAGAGAAACTTTTAGAAAAAAAGAATTTTTTACATGGAAGCATGTAATATAATACTAATTAACATTTCTAACATTAGAAAAAATTATAAAAAGTGAACTGGAATTCATTTTTAAAAGAAGAATATAATAAACCTTATTTTATAAAATTATTAAAAATTCTTAGAATTGAGTATAATCGTTTTGTGTGTTTTCCTAAAAAAAAAGATATTCTTTCTTGCTTAAAATATTGTTCTTTTCGAGAACTAAAAGTAGTTATTATAGGACAAGATCCTTATCATAAAGAAAATCAAGCTGATGGTCTTTGTTTTTCTGTTCCTGATGGAATTCCATTTCCTCCTTCATTAAGGAACATATTTATAGAGGTAAATAATTGTTCAAATTCTAACAAAAACTTCTACCCAAATAGTGGATCTTTAGTATTTTGGGCAAAACAAGGAGTCTTATTACTTAATTCAATATTAACAGTTAGAAAAGATTATCCGATGTCTCATAAAAATATAGGATGGGAATTTTTTACGGATAAAATAATCCGGGTTATTTCTAATTTCAAAAAAAATATTGTTTTTCTTTTGTGGGGAAAATATGCTCAAAAAAAAATAACTTTAATTAACTCTTATCATAATCATTATGTTTTAAAAACTTCACATCCATCTCCTTTTTCAGCTAGAAAGGGATTTTTGGGGTCTAAACATTTTGAAAAAACCAATAATTTCCTAAGGAAAATAGGAAAAAAAACTATTTTTTGGAGTTATTAACAATAATTAATAATATTCTACATATGTATAGAACGGTTTTCAAAATTCAACTGAGCTGCTTCTTTGAATGCTTCACTAAAAGTAGGATGAGGATGACATATTCTATATATATCCTCTGAAGAGGATCTAAATTCCATAGCTACAGATGCTTCCATAATCATATCTGATGCATGGTCCCCAATGATATGAACTCCTAATATTTCATCTGTTTTTTTATGAGAAATCATTTTTAAGAAACCATCTGTACAACCACTTGTACGGGCTTTTCCTAATATTTTCATAGGAAAAATGCCTACATTATATTCTATTTTTTTTTCCTTAATCTCATTTTCTGATTGTCCCACACTAGCTACTTCAGGATGAGTATAAATTACTGATGGAATCAAATCATAATTTAATTTATTTGGTTTTTTACCCGCTATATGTTCTACTACATATAATCCTTCTTCTTCTGCTTTATGAGCCAACATTTTTCCCCCTATAACATCTCCAATAGCATATATGTTGTTAACAGAAGTTTCTAAATTATTATTGACAAGTATAAATCCTTTTTCATTTATTTTAATTTTTATATTTTTTAATCCTAGATTTTTTGTAAATGGAATTCTTCCTATTGATAAAAGGCAATAATCTCCTGAGAAATAAACTTCTTTTCCATTATGGTCTTTCACCAAAACAGATATTTCTTCATCGTTTTTTCTAAATATCCTATTTACATGTGAAGAAGTTTCTATTTGAATAGATGATTTTTCTAATATTTTTCGCATTTCTATACTTAAAGAATTATCCATATTTGATATAATTTTATCCATAGTTTCTATAATAATAACTTTACTTCCTAATCTATTAAAAATAGAACCTAATTCTAATCCAATTATTCCTCCTCCAATTATGATTAATTTTTGTGGAATTTTTTTTAAATTAATCGCTTCCGTGGAAGAAATAATTCTATTCTTTATATCAAAATTTAAATGGGGGAAACATGAAGGTTTAGATCCTGTGGATATTATACAATATTTAAATTGTATTTCTGTTTTTTCTTTTAATGATTCTCTATCACTTATGGATAAAATATTTTTAGTTTTAAAAGAACCTATTCCTTGATATAAATCAATTTTATTTTTTCTTATTAGATATTTTATACCATTATTTATATTTCTTATTATTTCATTTTTTCTATCCATCATTTTTTTTAAATCAAAAAATAATTTTTCAAATGAAATACCATGTAAAGAATAATTATTTTTAGCTAATGAAAAATATTTAGATGAATCTAAAAGAGATTTAGAAGGAATGCATCCTACATTTAAACATGTTCCACCTAACTTGTGATACTTTTCTATAATAGCGGTACGAAAACCTAACTGACTTGCTCTAATAGCGGATATATATCCTCCTGGACCAGAACCAATAACAATAAGATCATATAAATTATTCATAAGATTAAGTATTTTTTTATAATTAATGTATTACTCCTCTATATAATACATGATTACATATTTAATACATATGCAAAGATAAGCGGAGCAACTATTGTCGCATCTGATTCGATAATAAATTTTGGAGTATCTTTATCTAATTTTCCCCAAGTAATTTTTTCATTAGGAATAGCTCCAGAATAAGATCCATAACTGGTCGTTGAATCAGAAATTTGACAAAAATAAGACCAAAATGGAGTGGGTTTAAATCCTATATCTTGAGATAACATAGGTACTACACAAATTGGAAAATCTCCTGATATTCCACCTCCAATTTGAAAAAAACCTATTTTATGTTTCATAGATTCTTTTTGATACCATTCCGATAAATATATCATATATTCAATTCCATTTTTTACGATAAAAGGTTGAAATAATTTTTTTATACAATATGAAGCAAAAATATTTCCTATTGTACTATCCTCCCATCCTGGAACTATTAAGGGAATATTTTTTTTCGCTGCAGCTAACACCCAACTGTCTTCTGAATTTATATTGTAATAGGGATCTAAAATATTCTCTAATAATAGTTGATAAATGTATTCATGAGGAAAATAACGTTTTGATTTTTCTTTAGCTCTGATCCATACTTTTAAAATATGTTTCTGTAGTTCTTTGAAAGCTTGTTCATCTGGAATACAAGTATCTGTTACTCTGTAATAACCTTTTTTTAAGAATTTTTTCTCTTCATCAGGTGTTAAATCTCTGTAATTAGGAATTTTTTTATAATAAGAATGAGCAATCAAATTTAATATATCTTCTTCTAAATTAGCCCCTGTACAAGAAATAATATGAACTTGATCTTTTCTTATCATTTCAGATAAGATTTTCCCTAATTCCGCAGTACTCATGGCTCCTGCTAGTGTAATCATCATTTTTCCATCATTTTTAATATGATGTTTATATGCCTTAGCAGCTTCTGATAAAGTTAAAGCATTAAAATGAAGGAAGTATTTTTTAATAAAAGAAGTAATAGAAAAGTCTTTCATGGTTTTATTATTATTTATCTAGCTATTTGTACAGCTCTAGTTTCTCTAATTACTGTCACCTTAATTTGACCAGGATAAGTCATTTCATTTTTTATTTTTTCTGTTATATCACAAGATAATTGAAAAGCTTTTTGATCATCAACTTTATCACTTTTAACTAATACACGTAATTCTCTTCCTGCTTGTATAGCAAAAGCTTTATTTACACCATCAAAACTAAACGCTATATCTTCCAAATTTTTTAGTCTTTTTGAATAAGATTCAAAAGAATTTCTTCTTACTCCAGGACGAGCTCCACTAATAGAATCTGAAACTTGTACTATAGGAGATAGTAATACTTTCATTTCTATTTCATCATGATGTGATCCTATTGCATTACAAACTTCCATATTTTCTCCATATTTTTCTGCCCATTGCATTCCTAAAATTGCATGAGGTAATTCTGATTCATTTTCCGGTACTTTTCCTATATCATGTAATAATCCAGCACGTTTTGCAAATTTTGGATTTAATCCTAATTCAGAAGCTAATACACCTGATAGATGAGCAACTTCACGAGAATGCTGTAAAAGATTTTGTCCATAAGAAGAACGATATTTCATTCTTCCTACCATACGTATTAATTCTGGATGTAGACCATGAATACCTAAATCTATAATGTTTTTTTTTCCTATTTCTATTATTTCTTCTTCAATTTGTTTCTCTGTTTTTTCTACTATTTCTTCGATTCTAGCTGGATGTATACGTCCGTCTATAACTAATTTATGAAGAGCTAGTCTAGCTATTTCTCTTCGTATAGGATTAAAACAAGATAAAAGAATTGCTTCTGGAGTATCATCTACAATGATTTCTACTCCTGTTGCTTTTTCTAGAGCTCTTATATTTCTTCCTTCTCGTCCAATTATACGACCTTTAATATCATCTGATTCTATATTAAAAACGGATACAGCATTTTCAACTGCTTGTTCTGTTCCAATTCTTTGAATTGCTTGAATGATAATTTTTTTTGCCTCCATTTTTGCAGTTAATTGTGATTCTTCTATAATATTTTGTATGTAGGTTTGTGCTTTTGCTTTTGTCTCCTCTTTAAGGATTTCAATTAATTCATTTTTAGCTTCTTCAGAAGAATAATTAGATACTTTTTCAAGTAATTCTATTTGTTTTAATTGCATATTTTCATATTCTTCTTGTTTCTTTTTAAGAATATTATATTTTTTTTCATAATCATATATTTGAGTTTCTAAACGATTATTTTTATTAAAATAAATTTCTATTTCTTTAGATAATCTATTTTCTTTTTCTATTGTTTTGTTTTCTATATCAATTATTTTTTTTTCTCTTAAATGAACATCTTTTTCATGTTTAGATTTAAGTTCCATAAATTTTTCTTTCATTTGAAACATTTTCTTTTTTTTTATGGATTCTCCTTCTTTTTCTGCATTTTTTATGATTTTTCTTGCTTGAAGAGAAGCATCTTCTAATAATTGAATATATTTTTTTAATATAGTTTTTTTACCAAAAAAAAAGCATGTAATAATTCCAATCGCAAACCCCATTAGAACCGAAAATCCAACATTTATTTCCATATTCACTCAATTTAAATAAAAATAAAATAGACATTTTAATAACATTATTAAAACAATAAATTTTTAAATAAAAGACTTTAAAATATTTAAATTAAAACCCAATATAATGTAGGATAAATATACAAAATTAAAGGTGAGATCTTTAATGAAAATATATTTTTAATCAACAGAATTCGAATACATTATATATTTGTATATATGTATGTATAAAAATTTCAAGTGTAAATGAAACGAGCATATTTGGATAACGCAGCTTCCACTCCTATAAGAAAAGAAGTCGTAAAAGTCATGGTTAATACATTAAAACATTTATCAGGGAACCCTTCATCTGTACAACATAGTTATGGAAGAGAAGCTCGTTCCATTTTAGAGGAATCTAGAATTTGTATCGCTAAAAATATTAAAGCTTCTCCTTCTGAGATTATTTTTACTTCGGGAGGAACTGAAGCTAATAATCTTATTTTAAAATCTTCAGTTTTAGATTTAGGTGTTAAACATATCTTAACTTCAAAATTAGAGCATACATCCGTACTAGAAACCATTTTAGATCTATCTATCAGATATAAAATATCTGTAGACTTTATTTCTGTTAATGAAAAAGGATCATTAGATTTTAATAATATGGAAGAATTATTGAAAAAAAATATATATAAAAAAACGCTTGTTAGTTTAATGTATGCAAATAATGAAATTGGAAATTTATTAGAAATTGATAAAGTAGTTTTTTTATGTAAAAAATATAACGCTTATTTTCATTCAGATACTATACAATTTATAGGAAATATTCCTATTGATATGGAAACATTATCATTTGATTTTGCTACTGCAAGTGCACATAAATTTTATGGTCCAAAGGGAATAGGTTTTGTTTTTATAAGGAAGCATTTTTTAAAAAAAATGAAACCTTTTATAACTGGTGGAATTCAGGAATATGGAATTCGTTCAGGTACGGAAAATACATATGGAATTGTGGGGTTATCGGAAGCTTTACGGTTGCTGTATTCTGATTTTAAAAATCATGTGAAAAAAATGAAAAATTTAAAATCTTATTGTATTTCAGAATTGAAAAAAATAATACCCAATATTATTTTTAATGGATTATCATATCATAGTGATAAAAGTATACCTTCTGTATTAAATTTTTTATATCCTACAAAAAAAGATCATTTATTCTATTTTCATTTAGACTTAATGGGGGTTGCTGTTTCAAAAGGAAGTTCCTGTAATAGGAATAAGATATCTCATGTAATTCAGTCTATTACAAGTGAATATTTATTAAATAAAACAATGCCTGTTAGAATTTCTTTTGGAATGTTTAATAAAAAAAAAGATATAGACTTACTTGTAAAAGCATTACAAATGATCAAGAAAGTAAAATAATTTTATATAACTTTAAGTTTTGCTTTTAATAAAGCTACATTAAAAAATTAAACATATATAAAATTACAACTGGTGAATCATAAAATTTTTTTTCAATCCTCTATTGGAAAGAAGGTGGTTATGGCTTCTACAGGAATTTTCTTAATGATCTTTTTATTATTACATTTAAGTGTTAATTTATTTCTTTTTTCAGGAGAAAAAGCTTTTAACGAAGCTGTTTTTTTTATGAGGAAAAATATATTTGTTCGAATAATGGAATATGTTCTTGCAATAGGTTTTTTGATTCATATCTTATTAGGAATTAAGTTACATATAGAAAATAAGAAAGTAAAAGGAGAAGTTGATTATGCTATAAATTCTTATTTTTCTACTACATTTAGTAGTCGTACAATGATATATACGGGAATTTTAATTTTGTGTTTTTTAGTTCTACATTTGATTAATTTCATGATTCCCATGAAATATTCAAATCATCGTCATTTAATTTCTGATTATAATATAGTTGTTTCTTTATTCAAAAATCCTTTTTATACATTTATATATGTATTTTCATTTTTTATTTTAGGTATTCATCTCAATCATGGATTTCAATCTTCTTTTCAATCATTGGGGCTGTCTAATAAAAAAAGATTAGTTTGGATAAAAAAATTTAGTTTATTGTATCTGTGGTTTATTTGTTCTGGGTTTTCTATTATTGCTATTTGGTTTTTTTTTAATTCATGATATAAGATGAAAAATATCTTTAAGTTAAACTCAAAAACTCCAGTAGGTCCATTAACTCATAAATGGATGAATCACAAATCTACTTTAAAATTAGTATCTCCTAATAACAGATCCAATATAGAAGTTATTGTTATTGGAACAGGTCTTTCTGGAGGTTCAGCTTCCGCTTCTTTAGCAGAATTAGGATATAAAGTAAAAGTTTTTTGTTATCAAGATTCTCCGAGAAGAGCACATTCTGTTGCTGCACAAGGAGGAATTAATGCCTCTAAAAATTATAGAGGAGATAATGATTCTGTTTATCAACTTTTTTATGATACAATTAAAGGTGGAGATTATAGATCCAGAGAAGCAAATGTTTATCGTTTAGCGGAAATATCTTCTAACATTATAGATCAATGCGTAGCACAAGGGGTTCCATTTGCTCGTGATTACGCTGGATACCTGGATACAAGATCATTTGGTGGAACAAAAGTTTCTAGAACTTTTTATGCAAAGGGACAAACAGGACAACAACTGCTATTAGGATGTTATTCTTCTATGTCTAGACAAATAGGAATAGGAAGAATAAAAATCTATAATCGTCACGAAATGTTAGATTTAGTTATTGTGGATGGATCGGCTAAAGGTATTATTGCAAGAAATCTTACTTCAGGAGAAATAGAAAGACATGCAGCACATGCTATAGTTATAGCTTCAGGAGGTTATGGCAATATATTTTTTTTATCTACCAATGCAATGGGTTCTAATGCAACTGCTATATGGAAAGTTCATAAAAAAGGAGGATTTTTTGCTAATCCTTCTTACACCCAAATACATCCAACCTGTATTCCAGTACATGGAGATTATCAATCTAAGTTAACATTGATGTCTGAATCATTGAGGAATGACGGAAGAATATGGGTCCCAAAAAAATTAGAAGACGCTGTTTCTATACGAAATGGTTCTAAAAAACCTGAAGATATAAGTGAAGATGATAGAGATTATTATCTTGAAAGACGATATCCTTCATTTGGAAATCTTGTTCCAAGAGATGTTGCTTCTAGAGCAGCTAAAGAACGTTGTGATAAAGGTTTTGGAATAGAAAATAATGAAACAAAAGAAGGTGTATTTTTGGATTTTAGTTCATCCATAAATAAGTATGGAAAAGAAAAAGCGAATGAACTTGGAATGAAAAAACTCAGTTTTTTTGATAAAAAAAAATTAGGAGAAAAAATAATGGAATCTAAATATGGAAATTTATTTCATATGTATGAAAAAATTACCAATAATAACCCCTATCAAACTCCTATGAAAATTTATCCAGCAGTACATTATACAATGGGAGGATTATGGGTAGATTATAATTTAATGTCTTCTATTACTGGATGTTATGTTATAGGAGAAGCTAATTTTTCAGATCATGGAGCAAACAGACTTGGAGCTTCTGCATTAATGCAAGGATTAGCTGATGGTTATTTTATTTTGCCATATACTATAGCTGATTATTTATCTGAATGTATTACAGAAAAAATATCTACAAAACATGTAGCTTTTCAATTAGCAGAAAAAAATGTGAAAAATAGAATTCAAAAATTTCTTCAAAATCCTGGAAATATTCCTGTTGATTTTTTTCATAAAAAACTTGGAAATATTATGTGGAAATATGTAGGAATGAGTAGAACTCATACAGGTTTACATAAAGCTATAAAAGCTATAAAAGAACTTAAAAATGAATTTTGGGAAAATATTTTTGTTCCTGGAAATATTGATGATGGATTAAATTATGAATTAGAAAAAGCCGGACGCGTAGCTGATTTTTTAGAATTAGGAGAATTAATGGCTATGGATGCTTTAAATCGAAAAGAATCTTGTGGAAGTCATTTTCGTGAAGAATATCAAACAAAAGAAGGAGAAGCTCTTCGTGATGATATTCATTATAAACATGTTTCTGCATGGGAGTACAAGGATAACCAAGCCATAAAGGATGAAATTATGCATAAAGAAAATCTAAATTACGATTTTATAAAAATACAATCACGTTCTTATAAATAAAAAACATATGTATGGAAAAACTTATGAATTTTAAGTTAAAAATATGGAGACAAAAAAATCGTGAGGAAAAAGGTCATTTTAAAACTTATAAAATACATAATATATCTCCTAATAGTTCATTTTTAGAAATGTTAGATCTTTTAAACAATCAAATCATATTATCTAATATGAATAAAAAACAGTCTTCTCCTATATCATTTGATCATGATTGTCGTGAAGGAATTTGTGGAATGTGTTCTTTATATATTAACGGAAGAGCTCATGGTCCTGATAATTTAACTACTACTTGTCAACTTCATATGCGTCATTTTCATAGTGGAGAAACTATATATATAGAACCTTGGAGAGCGAAGCCTTTTCCTATAATACAAGATCTTATTGTAGATAGATCTTCTTTTGATAGAATTATTGTATCAGGCGGATACATATCTGTAAATACATTTGGAAAAACAATAGATGGAAATATGATTCCAATTCCCAAAGATCAGGTTGATAAAGCTTTTGACGCTGCTACATGTATTGGTTGCGGAGCGTGCGTTGCTGCATGTAAAAATAGATCAGCAATGCTATTTGTTTCAGCAAAGATTTCGCAATTTGCTTTACTACCTCAAGGAAAAATAGAAAGAAAAAAAAGAGCTTCAAATATGATAAGAAAAATGGATGAAGAAGGATTTGGAAGTTGCACTAATACAAAGGCATGTGAAATTGAATGTCCAAAAGGAATATCCACAGAATATATTTCTTTTGTAAATCGTGAATATATTCAATCATTCTTTTAATATGGAATATTTAGATTTTGAAAAACCGATACAAGAAATTCAGGATCAGTATATTAATTGTATGCTAATAGAAAAAAAAAGTGGAATAAACATGAAAGAAGTTTGCAAACAATTACAATTTAAGCTGGAAAAAACTATTAAAAAATTACACAAAAATCTAACTCCTTGGCAAAGAGTGCAATTATCCAGACACCCAAATAGACCTTATACTTTAGATTATATATTTTCTATGACAGAAAAAGATTCTTTTATAGAATTACATGGAGATCGTCATTTTAGTGATGATAAAGCTATTGTAGGAGGTTTTGGAAAAATAGAGGATTACATATTTATGTTAATTGGAACTCAAAAAGGAAAAAATACTAAAGATAGACAGTATAGAAGGTTTGGAATGCCTAATCCGGAAGGATATAGAAAAGCTTTACGTCTTATGAAATTAGCAGAAAAATTTAAAAAACCTATTGTTACTTTTATTGATACACCAGGTGCTTTTCCTGGAATAGAAGCGGAGAAAAGAGGACAAGGAGAAGCTATTGGTAAAAATATTTATGAAATGATGTGTTTAACAGTACCCATTATTGTTTTAATTATAGGAGAAGGAGCTAGTGGAGGTGCTTTAGGAATTGGAATAGGAGATAAGATATCAATGATGGAAAATTCTTGGTTTTCTGTTATTTCTCCTGAAAGTTGTTCCACAATATTATGGGGAAATCGTGATAATAAAGAAAAATCAGCAGAAGCATTGAAATTGACAGCAGAAAATATGCATAAATTAAATCTTATAGATGATGTAATCAAAGAACCTTTAGGAGGGGCACATTTTTGTCCTGAAAAAGCTTTTCAATTTGTAAAACAAAAAATTATTAAGGATTATAAGCAGTTACTTGAAATGAATGTAGAATCTCTTATTCAAAAAAGAAAAAATAAGTATATTTCTATTGGTTTTTTTGACGAAAATGAATAGATTTTTATTATAAAAATAAAAATTTTTTTATGATGTTTATTTAAAAATGATTTTATGGGTAATATTAGAGAGAGAGAAGGAGAAGAAAATAAATTTTGTTTTAATTCTATTACAAAAAAAGTTAAAATGCCACCTCAAGCATTAGATTTAGAAGAAGCTATTATAGGAGCAATGATGATTGATAAAAAAGGATTAGATGAAGTAATTGACATACTTTTTCCTGAAATTTTTTATAAAAAAGAACATCAAGAAATATTTTTTGCAATACAAAAATTATATCATAATTCTAAACCTATAGATCTATATACTATTTTAAATGAATTACGAAGGATAGGAAAATTGGAATCAATAGGAGGAGAATTATATTTAGTTGGGTTAACACAAAAAGTTGTTTCTTCTGCACATATAGAATATCATAGTCGTATAATAGTACAAAAATTTATTTTAAGGAAATTAATAAGTATATCTTCCAACATTATTCAAAAATGTTATGAGGAAAGTACAGATGTTTTTGATCTTTTAGATCATGCTGAGTCAAAACTTTTTGAAATTAATCAAAAATATTTAATAACAAAAAAATATGAAACAACTCAATGTCTTATACAAAAAGCTATTGAGAAAATTCAAAAAACAGAAAAAGAAGGAATAAGTGGAATTTCTTCTGGATTTTATAAATTGGATCATATTACTTCTGGATGGCAGAATTCTGATTTAATTATATTAGCTTCAAGACCTGGAATGGGGAAAACAACTTTTATGTTGTCTATGGTAAGAAATATAGTTGTAAAACAAAATATACCAATTATAATTTTTTCGTTAGAAATGTCCTCAATTCAATTAATTACGAAATTAATTTCGTCAGAGACTGGTATTTCTTCAGAAAAAATTAAAAGAGCAAATTTATCTAAATTAGACTGGGAATGTTTATTTTATAAAACAAAAAATTTAAAAAATGTTCCTTTATTTATAGATGATACTCCTTCTTTATCTATATTTAGTTTACGTGCCAAATGCCGTCGTTTAATATCCCAACATAGGATTAAATTAATATTTATAGATTATATGCAACTGATGGCAATTAATGATCATGGTTCTAAACTACAAAATAGAGAACAAGAAATATCAGTAATTTCTAGAAGTTTGAAGTCTATAGCTAAAGAACTTGATATTCCAATAATAGCTTTATCTCAACTTTCCAGAGCAGTAGAAACAAGAGGTGGAAATAAACGGCCTGTATTATCTGATTTACGAGAATCAGGAGCTATTGAACAAGATGCAGACATAGTTTTATTTATTTACAGACCTGAATATTATGGATTTAAAGTTTGGGATTCGGATAAAGATAATGATTCTTGTATAGGTCAAGCAGAAATTATAATCGCTAAACATAGAAATGGAGGATTAGATAAATTTCGTTTAAAATTTATAAGTGACCAATCTCAATTTTCAAACATGGAAGAAAAAGAAGAAAAAAAACATATTTCATCAGTTTGGGAAGAAGACTACAAAAAAAATGTTCTTGGGAAAGAACATTTTTTTACATCATATACTGATTCTCATGAGGATTTTGATAATAATCCATTATCTAATAATAATGGAAAAGATTTCAATAATGATAATTATTTGGATGAAAATATTTAGGATAATAGAATTAAAAAATAAAAATTGAATTTTGAATGGTTTTTTTCCAAAAAAACGGTTTGGGAGGATTGCAGGAAAAATAAGACTCTTAGAACAATAGTTTTCATAGCACAAACAATAATAATTGTTGGTTTAATCATAACCTTTTTGACTTTTTCTATAGGTTTTGAGTTTAAAAAAATTATAAAAGATAAATTATTAAATATTAGAGGACAAATCCTTATACAGAGAAATCATTCAAAAAATGATCCATGTTTTTCTGTGAAAAAAAAGAAATTAGTTTTGAAAAAATTTTTCAAAACTAATTTAGTTCAACAAATCCATGGCATTTCCGAGAAAAATGTGATTATTTGTACAAATAAAAAAACAGATAGATACATATTTAAAGGTTTATATGAAGATTATAATCCAGTTTTTTTTAAAAATTTTTTAATTACGAAAAATCTTTTAAAAAAACAACCATTATCTAATCAAGACGTTATTTTATCTAAAAAAGTATCCTTATCATTAGGACTAAAAGTTGGATCCAAGATTAGAGTAGATTTTTTATCTTTTAATAAAAAAGGAGATCCTATTTTTTTTTCTAAAAGATTTAGAATTTATGGTTTATATGAAACTGGTATACCAGAATTTGATGATATATACATTATTGGAAATATAAAATCTATTCAGGAAATTTACGGATGGAAAGAAAATCTAGTAGATAAGTTTGAAATTTTTGTATCCTATGATAATATAGAGAAAGAAATTATTCAAAAAACACCTAAAGAATTTTCAATAAAAAATATTAATAATCATGATATTATAAGGTGGATAAACATATTTGATATAAATATTATTGTTATTAGTTTTATTATTTTTATATCCATAACTATTAATATGATTGTATTTATCTTAATACTTCTTTTAGAAAGAATTAGAACAATAGGTATTTTAAAAACTTTAGGGGCTAAAAATAAAGTTATACATAAAATATTCTTGTTTTATATCATGCAAGTATTAATACCTTCATTATTCATAGGAAATATCATTGGAATTGGTTTATTAATCTTTCAAAAAAAATTTCATTTAATATCATTAAATAAAACACAATATTTTGTTGATTTTGTTCCTGTTTGTATCAGTGTTGCACATATTATAATTATAAACTTGTCTGTTATTTTTGTTTGTTTTATAACAATATTTTTTCCTTCTTTATTTTTTATTAATAAAATTACTCCTATAAAAGTTATAGAACTTGAATAAATCAAAAAATTTAATTTTGTATTTTTGTTTTAATAATGGAATAAAAATTCAATTAATTTTTGACACTTGTAAAATCTTCATCTGGAATAAGAGGAACATTAGGTGGAAAAATTGGAAATAGTTTTTCTCCTATTGATATAATCCAATTTGCTGCAGGATATGTTTTCTGGATGAAAAGAAAATATAAAAATAAGAAAAAATTTTTTTTAATTTTAGGAAGAGATGGGAGAGTTTCTTCTGTGTTATTTCAAAAATTTTTAATAATTACTTTTCAAACTCTTGGAGTGAATATTTTAAATATTGGTTTGTCTACAACTCCTACTGTTGGAATTGCTGTTATGAAGGAGGAAGCTGATGGAGGTGTGATGTTAACGGCAAGTCATAACCCTAAAAATTGGAATGGATTAAAAATGTTTAATTCTTATGGAGAATTTTTATCTGAAAAAGATTTTGATAAATTATTACATATAACAGAAAAAAAATATTTTAATTTTTCTTCATATAATAGATTAGGTAATCTTTTTTATAAAGAGAATTATATTCATAAACATGTAGAAAAAATTCTTTCATTACCTATTATAGATAAAAATATTATTCGAAAAGCAAAATTAAGAATAGTGGTAGATGGAATTAATTCTACAGGAGGAATAGCTGTTCCTATTTTACTGGAATATTTAGGAGTTCATGTCATTAGAATGTATTGTAGTCCTAATGGTGATTTTGTTCATAATCCTGAACCTATTGAAAAAAATTTAAGAGAAATTTGTAAAAAAGTACCGGATATAAAAGCAGATTTAGGAATCTCTGTAGACCCTGATGTGGATCGTGTTGTATTTATTTGTGAAAATGGCGATTTTTTTGGGGAAGAATATACTTTAGTATCCATAGCGGATTATATATTGGATAATCAGTTGGGTCCTATTGTTTCGACTTTATCATCTTCTTGTGCATTAAAAGATCTTTCTATGCAAAAGGGTGTTCCCTATTACTCTTCTCCTGTTGGAGAAGTACATGTTGTCAAAAAAATGAAAGAAGTTCATGCTGTTGTTGGAGGAGAAGGAAATGGAGGTATTATTTATCCTGGTTTACGTTATGGAAGAGATGCATTGATTGGAATTGCTTTATTTTTAACAAAAGTAGCAAAACTTTCTAATATTCCATTATCTAAATTAAGAAAAAGATATTCTAACTATTTTATGTCGAAAAGAAAAGTTCGATTTTTTTCTCAAGAAAAAATGGATATATTATTAAAAATAATAAAAAAAAAATATAAAGGAAAAAAAATGGATTTTAGTGATGGAATTAAAATTTATTTAAAATATAATGAATGGATGCATATAAGAAAATCAAACACTGAAAATATCATTAGAATTCATACAGAAAGTACTTCAAAAAAAAGAGCTGATTTTTTATCAAAAAAAATTATAAATGAAATAAAAAAGTTATAATTAATTATAAATAAAATTATGTTTCATAATATTACAAAATATATAGAAAATGAATTTTTGTCTAAAAATCATTTTCCATCATTTCGTTCAGGAGATACAATTACTATTTTTTTCGAAATCAAAGAAGGAGAAAAAAAAAGGATTCAATCTTTTAAAGGTGTAGTTATAAAAAAACAAGGAAAAGGATTAACTAAAACATTTACTATTCGTAAAATAAGTGGAGGTATAGGAATAGAACGCATATTTGTTTTTAATCAACCTAACATACAAAAAATAGAAGTGAATAAAAAAGGAAAAGTTAGAAGATCTAAAATTTATTATTTTAGAAGTCTAAAAGGAAAAAAAGCAAGAATCAGAAGTTAAAAAGCGAAAAAAATAGTATTCCACTATTTTTTTCGCTTACACTTTATTTTTTATTTAATTATTTGTTGTTGTTAGTTTTATCGTTTTCCTCAGTTGCTCCTTTTTCTTTTTCAGATGTATTGTTGTTGTTATTATTGTCCTCATTGTTATTTTTTGAGGCATCCTCATTAGTTGCAGGAGGGGTGTTTGTACTACTATTTGTATCTGTCTGATTTTCATTATTATTAGATGTTTTTTCCTCTTCTGTTGGAGTGGAATTGCTTTCATTTTTATTTTTGTTATTGCAACTAATAGCAAACAAAAACATTGCTAATAAAATCGTAGTGACTGTAATTCTTAATTTTTTCATCATAATCGATAGTATTTCAGTTATTACATATTTCTGGGCAAATTTATATAAAAATTTTGAATGAAAAAATATATCATTATTCGTATTTTTTAAAAATAGAGTATAATTAGATTTTATTTTTTCTCTTTAGTTTGAGAATAAGAATATTATGTCTTTATTAAATTATAAAAAATAGAAAATAAAAATTATGTCTTTAAATAAAAAGATTTTAAAAGAAGCTCTTACTTTTGATGATGTTTTACTTGTTCCTTCTTTTTCTTCAATTCTTCCATCGGAAGTTTCTCTTAAAACTACTCTTACCATTGATATTACTATGAATATTCCTATATTAAGTGCTGCTATGGATACAGTAACAGAATCTTCTTTGGCTATATCTATAGCTAGAGAAGGAGGAATAGGAATTATTCATAAAAATATGAATATAAAAAATCAATCAGAAGAAGTTTATAAAGTTAAAAGAAGTGAAAGTGGAATGATAGATGATCCTATTACTCTTTCTAGAAATTCAACATTAAGATATGCTCAATTTCTTATGGAAAAATTTAAAATTTCTGGATTACCTGTTATAGAAAAAGATCATTTATTAGTAGGAATTATTACTAGAAGAGATATCAAATATCGTACAGATTTAGACACTTTAGTTGAAGAAGTAATGACAAAAGAAAAATTGATTACATCCAAAAAAAACATAACTATAGAAAAAGCTAAAAATATTTTATTAAAAGAAAGAATAGAAAAATTACCTATTGTAGATGATTATAATAAATTAGTAGGATTAATTACGATTAGAGATATTGATAATTTAATTGAATACCCTAATGCTTGTAAAGATTCTAGAGGACGCTTACGTGTAGGGGCTGCTGTCGGTATAGACAAAAAAACTTTAGAAAGAGTGGAATCTTTAATGAAGATAGGAGTAGATATTGTAGCTATAGATTCGGCACATGGTCATTCTTCTAGAATATTAAAAACAATAAAATTAATCAAAAATTCTTTTCCAAAGATTACATTATTAGCAGGAAATGTAGTGACTATGGAGGGAGCTAAAGATTTGATAGATGCCGGTAGTTCTGTTTTGAAAGTAGGGATTGGATCTGGTTCTATTTGTACAACAAGAGTTATAGCAGGAGTAGGAATGCCACAAATAACAGCTATTAACGATGTTTATGAATATGCTAAAAAAAGAAATGTTAGCATAATTTCTGATGGAGGAATTAGATATTCAGGAGATGTGGTAAAAGCGATTGCTGCTGGAGCTAGTTCTGTTATGATTGGAAGTTTATTTGCTGGAACAGATGAAGCTCCAGGAGAAGAAGTAATTTTTCAAGGAAGAAAGTTTAAAACTTATGTAGGAATGGGATCATTAGTAGCTATGAAAAGAGGAGGTGGAGATCGTTATTTTCAATTTAATGAAAAGTCTGTTCCAGAAGGAATAGAAGCTATAGTTCCTTATAAAGGAAAAATGAAAGATGTTATTTACCAAATTTGTGGAGGATTACGTTCAGGAATGGGGTATTGTGGTGTTTCCAGTGTTACAGAATTAATAAAAACAGGTAAATTTGTAAAAATTACCAAGTCAGGATTAAAAGAAAATCATCCTCATAGTGTAAATATTACTAAAGAATCACCTAATTATTTTAATTATAGTTAATAAAAACAATACCCGGAACGGGATTTGAACCCGTACGATCATAATGATCACAGGATTTTAAGTCCTGTGTGTCTACCTAATTCCACCATCCGGGTGCGTTATGAGCGAGAAACGGGAATTGAACCCGTGGCCCCGACCTTGGCAAGGTCGTGCTCTACCAACTGAGCTATTCTCGCATTTAAGAATATTCACATATTATTTATTCATATAACTAATTTAAGTACACTTTATATATATAGCAAATTTTAATAATCTAATAGATTTTTAATTTCATTAATTTTTATTATTGCATCTTTTATAGATAAAGAATCAATATTCTTGATTTCTTTTAGAGAAAACATTATTTTTTTTAACAAAGAGAAAATTCTTTTTTGATTTATTTTTATTCTATTTTTTTTTGATGTTAGTGTATTTAATATTTTTTTTGCATTTTCAATGATTTCTATAGGCATTCCTGATATTCTAGCTACATAAATACCGAAACTATGTTCACTACCTCCTGCTATTAATTTTCGCATAAAAATAATGTGATCATTTTTTCTTTTCACAGAAACATGATAATTTTTTATTCTTTTAAAAGAAAGACTCATTTCATTTAATTCATGATAATGTGTAGCAAATAAAGTTAGAGGACGTACATTTTTTTCATGTAAAAATTCTATGATAGATTTCGCTATTGATATTCCATCATAAGTGCTTGTTCCTCTACCTATTTCATCTAGAATGAGAAAACTTCTTTTGGAAAGATTATTTAATATGTTTGCGGTTTCGTTCATTTCAACCATGAAAGTTGATTCTCCTAAAGAAATATTGTCTGAAGCTCCAACTCTACTAAATATTTTATCTATTAATCCTATTTCTACATATTCAGCAGGAACAAAGCTTCCAATATGGGCCATCAATATAATAATAGCAGTTTGACGTAAAATAGCGGATTTTCCTGACATATTTGGTCCTGTAATAATCAATATTTGTTGGTTTGATTTATTTAAAATAATATCATTAGGAATATACGAAGTTTTGTCAATGAATTGCCTTTCAATAACCGGATGCCGTCCTTTGATTATTGATATTTTTAAAGAATCGTTTATATTTGGTTTTATATAATTATTTTCTAATGCTAAATTAGAGAAAGAAGATAAAACATCTAGTTTAGCTATTATTTTTGCATTTTTTTGTAATAATTCTATTGTTTTTAATATTTGATTAATTAGATTATCAAATATTTCTTTTTCTAAAAAAAATATTTTTTGTTCTGCATTAAAAATTTTCATCTCATAATTTTTTAACTCTTCAGTAATATACCGAATAGAGTTTGTCAGTGTTTGTTTTTGTATCCAGTGAGATGGCACTTTATCTTTTTTAGAAATTTTAACCTCAAAAAAATATCCAAAAATGTGATTATATCCAATTTTTAGATTATCAATTTTTGTTTTAAATTGTTCTCTCGAACAAAGTTTTTCTAAATATTCTTTTTGAGAAAAATATATCATACGAATTTTATCTAATTCTTTAGAAAACCCTTTAACTATAACATTTCCTTTTCCTTTTTCAATTTGATGTGGAGGGTCTTCTTGTACTGTATTTTTAATTATTTCGCATATCGAATTACAATTTTGAAAAGAATTTCCAATTTCTATAAGGATCGTAGATTTTTGAGATAGGAATTTTTTCTCTATTTCCATAATAGATGTTAGAGATTTATATAATGTATATATTTCACGTGGAGAAATATTTCCAATAGCTATTTTAGAAGTTAGCCTTTCTATATCATAAATATTTTTCAATTTTTTTTTTGTAAAAAGACGTATCATATTATTAACGTATAATTCATATACTATTTGATGACGTTTTTTTATATGAAATAAGTTTTTTAAAGGAAAGAGAATCCAATTTTTCAATAACCTACCTCCCATAGGAGTAATAGTACGGTCTAATATTTTTATTAAAGAAACTCCTTCTTTATTCAAAGGATGAAATATCTCCAAATTTCTGAAAGTAAAATCATCTATCCACATGTATTTTTCTTTTCTGATTCTTTGTATATTAGAAATATGTTTTATATTAAAATGTGAAGTGTTATGTAAATATGATAAAATTACTCCACAAGAAATAATTCCTAATTTTAGATCATTAATTCCAAATCCTTTTAAAGAATTTACATTGAAGTGTGATATTAGTTTTTCATATGCAAATGAATAATCAAACATCCAATCTTCAATTGAGAAAGTATAATATTTTTTTTTTAACAATTGATCAAAAAATTTTTTTTCCTTATTCTGAAAAAGGATTTCACTAGGATGAAAATGTTCTAAGTATTGTAAAACATTATCTTTAGTGTCTTCTGTTACAAAAAATTCACCAGTAGAAACATCTAAAAAACTTAACCCGAAACTTTTATTTTTCCCCACATGAATAGAAGATAAAAAATTATTTGACTTAGGATATATAATATTTTCATTTATGGTAACTCCTGGAGTTACAAGTTCTATAACTCCTCTTTTTACAAGATTTTTTCCTTTTTTAGGTTCTTCTAATTGATTACAAATTGCCACACGAAATCCTGCACGTACTAATTTGGGTAAATAAGTACTTAAAGAATGGTAAGGAAAGCCTGCTAGATGTAATTGAGATCTTTTGGTTAAAACAATATTTAATGCTTGAGAGCATTTAATAGCATCTTCCCCAAAAGTTTCATAAAAATCTCCAACTTGAAATAATAGAATCGTATCTGGATATTTAGTTTTTATATTATTATATTGCTTTATTAATGGAGTTTCTTCTTTTTTTTTGTAAAAAAGAGTTTCGTTTTTATTCATATCTAAAATTATTAAAATAGAAGATTATTAATTTATTATTATAGCTACCTTATGTCAATAATGTTCAAAGAATATAAAAAATTGAATCTTAGTCAGATAACTATAGAAATCTATCAATATTGGAAAGAACTTAAAATTTTACAAAATAATAGTAAAAAAAATCCTCTTTCATATTCATATATTTTATATGAAGGTCCACCATCTTTAAATGGAAAACCCGGAATTCACCATATTCTAGCTAGAACTATAAAGGATATTTTTTATAGATATCATACGCTTAAAGGTAAAAAAGTATTTATAAAAGCTGGGTGGGATGCTCATGGTCTTCCAATAGAATTGAATGTGGAAAAAAAAATGGGAATTACTAAAAATGATATAGGACAAAAAATTAGTGTAAAAAAATATAATAATCTTTGTAAAGATTTTGTTAATAAATCATTGAAAACATGGAAATTATTCACAGAAAAAATAGGATATTCTTTAAATTTAGAAGATTTTTTTATTACCTATGATGCAAAATATATAGAAACCATTTGGTGGTTAATAAAAAAATTGTACAGTAAAAATCTTATTTATAAAGGTTTTACAGTTCAACCTTATTCTCCTGCTGCAGGAACAGGATTAAGTTATCATGAATTAAATATGCCTGGTACTTATAAAGAAGTAAAGCAATTATCTGCATTTTTAAAATTTAAGGCAATTAAAAATACTTTACCCAATAAATTTCGAAATATTACAGGCAATATATATTTGATATCATGGACAACAGCTCCTTGGACTATTCCTTCAAATACAGCGTTAGCCTGTGGTTATGACATAGACTATGTATTGGTTAAAACTTATAACACATATACCTTTTTAAAAGAAAATATTATTATCTCCGAGAAACTAATTAATAAAATATTTTTATCGAATCAGTTTTATTCTGTTTCAAGTCAAGTTGAATTAGACTGTTATGAAAAAATTAATAAAAAAAATTATAAAATTCCTTATTTGATAATAGAAAAATTTAAAGGAAAAGAATTAATATTTGGAAAATATGAACAATTATTACCTTGGTTTAAACCTTATTATAACGAAAAAAATGCATTTCAAATTGTACCAGGAGATTTTGTTAATATTGAAGAAGGAACAGGTATTGTTCATATTTCTCCTACATTTGGAATAGATGATTTTATGGTATCTAAAAAATATGATATTCCTCCAATGTTAGTTTTAAATGAAGAAAACATACCTGTCCCTCTAGTCGATTTTCAAGGAAAATTTATCAAAAATTTTCCTTATGGATTTTCTGAAAAATATGTCAAAAATGAATTTAACAAAAATCAAGAAAACTATTTTTCAGTAGATAAAGAAATAATTCTTTTTTTGGAAAAGGAACAAAAAATATTTAGAACAGAAAAATATATCCATTCTTATCCACACTGTTGGAGGACAGAAAAGCCAATACTTTATTATTTACTGAATTCATGGTTTATAAAAACAGAAAAAATAAAAGAAAAAATGATTTTTATGAATCATAAAATTCAATGGTATCCTGGTTTTATAGGTAAAAAACGTTTTTCTTCTTGGTTAAAGAATACAAAAGATTGGAATTTTTCACGTTCTAGATATTGGGGGACCCCTCTTCCAATTTGGAGAACAGAAAAAGGAGATGAAGAAGTCGTAATAGGATCTATAAAAGATCTAATTTTTGAAATTAGAAAATCTGTTAAACATGGTTTTATGCCATATAACATATTTAAAGATTTTATATTAGATGATATGAGTAATCATAATTATAATAAAATAGATTTACATAAACATATTTTAGATAAAATAATATTGGTTTCTCCGAAAGGAGAACCTATGAAAAGGGAATCAGATTTGATTGATGTGTGGTTTGATTCTGGTGCAATGCCATATGCTCAGTTTCATTATCCATTTGAAAATAAGGAATTTATAGATAAAAATTTATTATTTCCTGCTGATTTTGTTTCGGAAGGGGTAGATCAAACAAGAGGATGGTTTTTTACCTTGCATAGTATTAGTAGTTTATTATTTGATTCCGTAGCGTATAGAAATGTTATATCAACAGGATTAGTATTAGACCAATATGGTCGTAAAATGTCGAAAAGTAAAGGAAATACCATAAATCCTTTTGATTTGATAAAAAATTATGGTCCTGATGCAATACGTTGGTATTTTATATTTAATTCTGAACCATGGGATAATTTAAAATTTAATATAAATGAGATTCGTACTATTATAAATAAATTTTTTATAACATTATATAACATTTATTCTTTTTTTGCTTTGTATGCTAATATTGATGGTTTTTCTTATAAAGAAAAAGAATATTTAGATTCTTATACAGAATTAGATTTTTGGATTATTTCTGAGTTAAATACTCTTATTAAAAAAACAGATAATTATTATGCCAATTATAATCCAACTAAAACTGCGCGTTTAATATCATCTTTTGTTTTAGATAAATTAAGCAATTGGTATGTAAGATTATGTAGAAGAAGATTTTGGAAAGAAAAATATACAAAAAATAAAATATCTGCATATCAAATTCTTTATCAATGTTTAATTGTTGTAGCTAAGTTAATTTCTCCTATCTCTCCATTCTTTTCTGAAAAATTATATATGGATTTAAATTCTGTTACGGGAAAAGAAACTTATAAAAGTGTTCACATGGCAAGTTTTCCTAGTTGGAACTTGAATTTAATTGATAAAAAATTGGAAAATAAAATGCTTTGGATTCAAAAAATTATTGCAATGGTTTTTTCTATAAGAAAAAAAAATGAAATTAAAATTCGACAACCTTTACAAAAACTTATGATCCTTATTTCTAATAAGGATGAAAAAATGCGTTTTCAATTGGAACAATCATCTGAAATTCTTACTCAAGAAGCTAATGTAAAAAAAATAGAATTTTCTTCTTCTTATAAAAATCTTGAATATATTAAACATATTAAACCTAATTATCAATCTATGGGCCCCAAGTTTGGAAAAAAAACCCGGGAAATTTCCGAACTTATGAAAAAGTTTAGTCAAAAAGAGATTAAAACATTTGAGAAAAATAAAAAACATATTTTTTTTCTGAAAGGAAAAGAAATTATTCTTTTTTTAGAAGATGTTAAAATTAGTACGGAATATATTAAAGGTTGGTCTGTTTTATTTGATCAAAAATTTACAATAGCATTAGACTTACGAATTACAGATTCTCTTTGGGAGGAAGGTTTTATTAGAGAATTGATTAGACATATACAAAAATTAAGGAAAGATAAAAAATATAATGTAACTGAAAAAATACTTATATACATAAATGTAAAAAATGTAAAAGAAGATAAAAAATATCAAAATAGAGTAAAAATTATTATACAAAATAATAAAAATTTTATTTGTAAAGAAACTCTTGGCATTAATATTATTTTACAAAACAATAAAACGAAATTTGAAGGAAGTGAAGAAAAAATCTATTTTGAAGGAAAATTCATATTGCATATGAAAATACAGAAAGTAGAAGAAAATACAAAAAAATGAAAGGACAAGTAAAAAAAAGATATTCACTGGAAGAAAGAAAAGAATTTCGTAAACTAATACTTGAAAAATTAAATAAAGCAAAAAAAGATTTGTCTATTTTTAAGGAATCATTTTCTAGTGAACAAAACAATGGAACAGATGATACTTATCCTAGCTTTAAAGCTTTTGATGAAGGATCAGAAACATTAAGTAAGGAACAAAATGCACAAATTGTGGAACATCTGCAGATGATTATAAAAAGTCTAAATGCTGCTTTAATTAGAGTGGATAATAAAGATTATGGAATTTGTCGTATAACCAAAAAATTAATCCCAAAAGAACGTCTTATGGCGGTACCTCATACTACTTTAAGTATTGAAGGAAAAAGACTGGTAGAAAAAATAAATAAATAAATTTTATTTCCATTGAAAAAATTTTTCTTAATTATTTTTTTAATTTTATTAATAGATCAAGTTTTAAAAATTTATGTTAAAACTCATTTTGAATTGGGAAGTGGAATTTCTATACTTCCTTTTTTTTGGATATTTTTCGTAGAAAATCCAGGTATGGCTTATGGAGTAAACTTTGGTGTTGGATATCATGGTAAAATACTATTGAGTTGTTTCCGCTTTTTTTTAGTCTTTTTTATTTTTTTTTTTCTTTATAGGAATATAAAACAAGGATCTTCGAAATATTTGACTATCCCTATCAGTTTAATTTTATCGGGAGCTATCGGTAATTTTTTAGATAGCGCTTTATATGGATTGTTATTTAATACAGGAACAATTTATAGTCAAGAATCCAAAAAATGGATTCCTTATTTTGGAAAATCCGAAATAAATTATGGTTTTCCTGAAAAAGGATATGCTTCTTTTATGGAAGGATGTGTTGTAGATATGTTTTATTTTCCTATAATAGATACTCATTTTTCTAAATGGATTCCTTGTTTAGGGGGGTATCATTTTAAATTTTTTAAACCCGTTTTCAATTTATCTGATATAATGATATCTGTTGGAGTGTTTTTATTATTTATATTTCAACGGAAAATCAAGAATGTAAAAATTTGATAACGTCTATTATTTTTTTGAGAATTATAAAAATCTCTATAGATTTGTACTGCTCTGATTTTCATCATTACGAATATCAAATTGAATAGCCGGTGTAGCTCAGTTGGTCAGAGCACGTGATTTGTAATCTCGGGGTCGTGGGTTCGAATCCCTCCATCGGCTTTTTATTTTGGGAAGATACTCAAGTATGGTTAACGAGGACAGACTGTAAATCTGTTGGCTTTGCCTTCGCAGGTTCGAATCCTGCTCTTCCCATCATATTTTTTATTTTTATATAGCGGAAGTAGCTCAGTTGGTAGAGCATCAGCCTTCCAAGTTGAATGTCGCGGGTTCGAATCCCGTCTTCCGCTCTACAATAATAATATTATAATGAATATAGCCAATGTAGCTCAGTGGTAGAGCACTTCCTTGGTAAGGAAGAGGGTACGGGTTCAATTCCCGCCGTTGGCTTTTTTAAATTCAAAATTTTAATAATTTTATCATGGCAAAAGAAAAATTTAAACGAAATAAACCGCATGTAAATATAGGAACCACAGGTCATGTAGACCATGGTAAAACAACTTTAACTTCCGCAATTACAAAAGTTTTATCAGAAATTGGGTTGGCAGAAGAAAAAAGCTTTGATGCAATAGATAATGCTCCTGAAGAAAAGGCAAGGGGAATTACAATTAATACATCTCATGTAGAATATGAGACAGAGAGAAGACATTATGCTCATGTTGATTGTCCTGGACATGCAGATTACGTTAAAAATATGATTACAGGAGCAGCCCAAATGGATGGTGCTATTTTAGTTGTAGCTGCTACAGATGGACCAATGCCTCAAACTAGAGAACACATATTATTATCTCGTCAAGTAGGAGTTCCAAAAATTGTGGTGTTTATGAATAAAGTAGATCAAGTAAATGATCCAGAATTATTAGAATTAGTAGAAATGGAAATTAGAGAATTGCTATCTAAATACGAATATGATGGAGAAAATATTCCTATTATACAAGGATCAGCCTTGGGTGCTTTGAATGGAGAAGAAAAGTGGATAAAAAAAATAAAAGATTTAATGGATGTATTGGATGATTACATTCCTGAACCAATTCGAGAAATAGATAAATCATTTTTGATGCCTGTAGAGGATGTTTTTACTATTACAGGAAGAGGGACGGTAGCAACAGGTCGTATTGAAACTGGAGTTATTAATACAGGAGATTTAGTTGATATTATTGGAATGGGAGAAAATAAATTATCATCTACAGTAACAGGAGTAGAAATGTTTAGAAAAATTTTAGATAGAGGTCAAGCAGGAGATAATGTAGGTTTATTATTACGTGGAATAGAAAAAAAAGATATTAAAAGAGGAATGGTTATTGTAAAACCGGATTCTGTAAAACCTCATAAAAAATTTAAAGCAGAAGTGTATATTCTTACAAAAGAAGAAGGGGGAAGACATACTCCTTTTCATAATAAGTATCGTCCACAATTTTATTTGAGAACAACGGATGTTACAGGAGAAATTCATCTTCCAGATGGAATAGAGATGGTCATGCCAGGAGATAATATTTCTATGGAGGTGGAATTATATCAACCTATAGCATTAAGTGAGAACTTACGTTTTGCTATTCGTGAAGGAGGGAAGACGGTAGGAGCGGGGCAAGTGATTCATATAATAGATTAAATCAAATTTTATTTGATTGTAAAATAATTTAAAAACGGATGTAGCTCAGTTGGTAGAGCGTCGGTCTCCAAAACCGAAGGTCGTAAGTTCGATCCTTACCGTCCGTGTATTACTATTGATTATGTATGGAAAAAAATAATTTTTTTTTAGGAATTTATAATGAATTTTTTCATTGTATTACATGGCCTAAATGGGAAGATTTGCAAAAAATAACAATCATTGTGTTTTTTTTTTCCATATTTTTCTCCATATTTTTATATGGAGCGGATAGTTTTTTTATTTTTTTAATTAAAAAATTATTTTCTTTATGAAATTATATGATTATGAATAATTTGGAAAGAAAATGGTATGTAATAAAAACCATGAGTGGACAAGAAAACAAGGTAAAATCATATATTGAAAATGAAGTTAGAGATAATGGTTTCCAAGAGTATATAGGTAAAGTATTAGTTCCTATTGAAAAGGTTATACAAATGAGAAAAGGAAAAAAAATCTATAGAGAAAAAGTTCATTATCCTGGATATGTTATGGTAGAAGCAAATCTGGAAGGAGAAGCCGTACATGCAATAAAAAATGTTCCAGGTGTTATAAATTTTTTAAGTGAAGGAAAAGGACCATCCGCTATTCCTATTCCTATGAGAAAAGAAGAAGTAAATAAAATGTTAGGAAAAATAGATCAGCTTTCTGAAGGTTATGAAAGTATTAGTATTCCTTTTGTAGTAGGGGAAACTATTAAAGTTATAGATGGTCCTTTTACGGGATTTAATGGTACAATTGAAAAAATAAATGAGGAAAAAAGAAAATTAGAGTTAGCAGTTTTAATTTTTGGTAGAAAAACTCCATTAGAATTGAATTTTACACAAATAGAAAAAATTTAAGTAAATCATATGGTTGAAACAAAAAAAAAAGTGATAAAAAAAATTAAGATACAGAAAATAAATGGAGGAAAAGCAAGTCCTGCGCCTCCAATTGGTCCTATTTTGGGTAGTTCTGGTGTTAATATTATGGAGTTTTGCAAACAATATAATTCTATTACTAAAAATAATATAGGAGAAATATGTCCTGTAGTAATAACTGTGTATGAAGATAAATCTTTTTCTTTTATGATAAAAAAACCTCCGGTTTCTATTCAGTTATTGAATATGATCAAAAAAGAAAAAGGATCTAAAGAATCTAATCGTTATAAAATAGGAAAAATTACTTTAGATGAAATTATAGTGATTGCAAAAAATAAAATGGAAGATTTTAATTGTATTTCAATAAAGTCTGCTATATCCATGGTTTCCGGTACTGCTAGATCAATGGGAATAGAAATTGATGGTTAAAAATTTTATTCAAAAAGTAAATATGTCCAAGAAATTAACTAAAAATAAAAAAAAAATTCTGGAAAAAATTTCTGATAAGAATAAGAAGTATTCTTTAGAAAAAGCATTACTTCTTATGAAAGAAATTAATTTTGTTAAATTTGATGCATCTGTTGATATTTCTATTCATCTTAATGTAGATGTTCGTTCTCTTTCTCAAATGATAAGGGGAACAGTAATGTTACCACATGGTATAGGTAAAAATATTTGTATTCTAGCTTTAGTTCCTAAAGAGAAAGAATCAGAAGCTAAAAAAGCAGGTGCTGATTATACAGGATTAAATTATATTGAAAAAATTAAATCTGGATGGAAAACAAATATTGATGTTGTAGTAGCCACTCCTTCTGTTATGAATCAACTAGGTTCTATTGGAAAAATATTAGGGCCTAAAGGTTTGATGCCTAATCCTAAAATGGAAACTGTTTCTGTAAACCCGGGAAAATCTATAAAAGAAATGAAATCTGGTAAAATCACATTTAAAACTGATCGTTACGGAATTATTCATGGGTCGGTAGGAAGAGTCTCATTTTCCAATAAATATTTATTGGAAAATATCGAAATATTTATGAAAACAGTTATTCAGAATAAACCTTCTGCATCTAAAGGATCTTATATAAAAAGTATTTATTTATCTAGTACCATGAGTTATGGTATACCATTAGATTTAAAAAGTTTCGTGAACAAATGAATAAAGAAAATAAAAAAAAAGAACTATTAAAACTAGTTTCTATATTATCTAACAATGAAATGATATATTTAATTGATATTCTTGATTTAAGTTCTAATCAAATATCTGTCCTTAGAAAAAGTTTTAGTGAACATAGTATTAAAATGAGAGTGGTGAAAAATACTTTATTAAAAAAAGCTATAGAAAAAAATCGAAAATTTGATTCTTTTTTTCCTATTTTGAATGGAAATACAACTATATTATTTTCAAATTGGAATGCCTCCAATATCACTTCAAAAATAATAAAAAATTTTCACATTCAAGAAAAAATTAATAAACCTTATTTGAAAGGAGCTTATACTCAAGAATCTTTTTATTTTGGTGGAAACAAAGATTTAAATACATTGCTACATATTAAATCTAAAGAAGATCTCATTATTGAAATTTTCAGTATACTTCAATTCTCAATAAAAGATATTATTTCATCTTTTTTGAATTCAACAAAATATAAAATATGTGAACTTTTAGAAACCTTATCTTCTAAAAAAAAAGATGAAAAGAAAAAAATATAAAATATACTATTTTACACATACAACATATCTAATCTAGACTAAAAAATAAATAAAATGATAGAAAAGCTAGCGGAACAATTAGTTAATTTAACTGTTAAACAAGTTAATGAATTAGCTAATATTTTAAAAAAAGAATATGGAATAGAACCATCTACTTCGGTAGTAAAAATGGAAAATATTTCATCTCAGGAAGAAAAAACTTCTGAAAAAGAGGAAAAAAGTATTTTTAACATAATATTGAAATCATCTGGAAAATCAAAATTATCTGTAGTAAAATTAGTCAAGGAAGTTACTGGAAAAGGACTTAAGGAGTCTAAAGATTTAGTTGATAATATTCCCAGTATTCTTAAAGAATCTGTCAACAAAAAAGAAGCAGAAGATTTAAAAAATAAATTTGAAGAAATAGGTGCTGAAGTGGAATTAAAATAGAAAATTTACATATTATTTTTTTAAAACCATCTATTAAATTAAAATTGGTGAATACAGAAAGAATCACTTTTGCTTTAGTAGCAAAAAAAGTGAAATATCCAGATTTTTTGGATATTCAAATAAAATCATTTAAAGAATTTTTTCAATTAGATACAAAACCAGAGAATAGAAAAAATGAAGGATTATTCAAAGCTTTTACAGAGAATTTTCCTATTTCTGATGCTAGAAATTCTTTTGTTTTAGAATTTAAAGGCTATTCTATAGATTCTCCTAGATATTCAATAGAAGAATGTATAGAGAGGGGGTTGACTTATAGTGTTCCTCTAAAAGCTAAGTTAAAATTGTATTGTACTGATCCTGAACATGAAGATTTTGAAACGGTATATCAAGATGTTTATTTGGGAACATGTCCTTATATGACTCCATCCGGTTCTTTTATTTTCAATGGTGCAGAAAGAGTTATTGTATCTCAATTACATCGTTCTCCAGGTGTTTTTTTTGGTCAATCCCATCATGCTAATGGAACCAAACTTTATTCTGCTAGAATTATTCCTTTTAAAGGTTCATGGATAGAGTTTGCAACAGATATTAATAATGTCATGTATGCATATATTGATAGAAAAAAAAAATTGCCTATGACGACTTTATTACGTGCAATAGGATATGAAAGAGATAAGGATATATTGGAGATATTTGATTTATCGGAAGAAATCAAAATAGAAAATAATGAAAAAAATATTTTAAATAGAACTCTAGCAGCTAGAATATTGAAAATTTGGAATGAGGATTTTGTCGACGAAGATACAGGGGAAGTTTTATCTGTAGAAAAAAATGAGGTTCTTATAGATAGAAATGTTCTTTTGAAAAAAGAACATATTGATCTTATAATGCATCATGAAATAAAAACTATTTTATTGCATAAAGAAGGAGAGAGAAAAAAAGATTATTCTATTATTTATAATACTTTACAAAAAGATCCAACTAATTCTGAAAAAGAGGCTGTAGAATATATTTATAAACAACTCAGGAATACTGAACCACCCGATGAAGAAACTGCTAGAGGAGTTATAGACAAACTTTTTTTTTCTGATGCCAGATATAGTTTGGGTCCTGTAGGAAGATATCGTTTGAATAAACGTCTTGGTTTAAATATAGACCCTGATTATTTAGTTTTAACTAAAAAAGATATCATTGCAATAGTAGAGCATTTGAATGCATTGTTTAACTCTAAAAGAGAAGTAGATGATATTGATCATTTATCTAACAGAAGAGTTAGAACAGTTGGAGAGCAACTTTATACTCAATTTAGTATTGGTTTAGCTAGAATGGCTAGAACCATAAGAGAGAGAATGAATGTTCGTGATAATGAAGTTTTTATGCCTGTAGATCTTATTAATGCTAAAACTTTATCATCCGTAATAAATACTTTTTTTGGAACAAATCAACTATCTCAGTTTATGGATCAAACAAATCCTTTATCTGAAATTACTCATAAAAGAAGACTTTCAGCACTAGGTCCAGGTGGTTTATCTAGAGAGAGAGCAGGTTTTGAAGTTCGAGATGTAAATTATTCTCATTATGGAAGGTTATGTCCTATAGAAACACCAGAAGGGCCTAATATAGGATTAATATCTTCTCTTTCTGTATTTGCAAAAATAAATAATATGGGATTCGTTGAAACACCTTATCGAATTGTATCTAATCAAAGAGTAAATTTAGAGTCTGAAGTCAAATATTTAAGTGCAGAAGAAGAAGAAGGAAAAATTATAGCACAAGCTAATGCTATTGATATATATGGAAATTTTTTATCTGATAGAATTATAGCACGTGAAGATGGTGATTTTCCTATAGTAAATCCTAATCAAGTAGATTATATAGATGTAGCTCCAAATCAAATAGCTTCTATATCTGCTTCCATGATTCCTTTTTTAGAACATGATGATGCAAATAGAGCTTTAATGGGATCTAATATGATGCGTCAAGCAGTTCCATTATTGAAACCCGATGCTCCAATTGTGGGAACTGGATTAGAGGAACAGATAGCAAGAGATTCTCGTATATTAATTAATGCAAAAAAAAACGGATTTGTGGAATATGTTGATGCAAGGAAAATAATTATTCGTTATGATGTAACAGATAAAGAAACTTTAGTAAGTTTTGAATCTAAAACTCAAGTTTATGATTTAATAAAATTTAGAAAAACAAATCAAAATACATGTATAAATTTAAAACCTATTGTTAGAAAAGGAATGAAAGTTACCAAAGGACAAATTTTATGTGAAGGTTATGCAACAGAAAATGGAGAATTAGCTTTAGGTAAAAATTTAAAAGCAGCTTTTATTCCGTGTAACGGTTATAATTTTGAAGATGCTGTTCTTATTTCCGAAAAAGTAGTTAGTGAAGATTGGTTTACTTCTATACATATAGATGAATATTCTTTAGATGTTCGTGATACGAAATTAGGTATGGAAGAATTAACTAACGATATTCCTAACGTTAGTGAAGAGGCAACTAAAGATTTAGATGAAAATGGTATTATAAGAGTTGGAGCAGAAGTAAAACCAGGTGATATTCTTATAGGAAAGATAACTCCAAAAGGAGAATCTGATCCCACACCAGAAGAAAAATTATTGAGAGCTATTTTTGGAGATAAAGCAGGAAATGTAAAAGATGCTTCTTTGAGAGCTGAACCTTCGTTATTTGGAGTTGTTATAGATACAAAACTTTTTACTAGAAGTATAAAAGATAAAACATCTAGAGCTCAAGATAAGATTAAAATAATACGTTTAGAAAAAGAATATGAGAAAAAATTTTCGGATTTAAGAGATTTTTTAATTAAGAAATTACAATTTCTTTTAGATGGAAAATTATGTCATCATTCTATTTTTAATGATAAAAAAGAGGAAATTATAGGGAAAGGGATAAAATTCACTATGAAAGTTTTTAATAATATAAAAAATTATATAGAAATTTATTCTAGTGATTGGACTGATGATATTGAAATAAATAATTTAATATCAGAAATATTAAATAATTATAAAATAGCGGTAAATGATTTAAGCAGTACTTTTAAACATGAAAAATTTTCTATTACTATTGGAGATGAACTTCCTTCAGGAATTATCAAAATGGCAAAAGTATATATTGCTAAAAAAAGAAAATTAAAAGTAGGAGATAAAATGGCAGGAAGACATGGAAATAAAGGAGTGGTTGCTAGAATTTTGAGGGAAGAAGATATGCCTTTTTTAGAAGATGGGAGTTCTGTAGATATTGTCATAAATCCTTTAGGAGTCCCTTCAAGAATGAATATAGGACAAATATATGAAACGGTATTAGGATGGGCAGGAAAAAAATTAAATGTAAAATTTTCAACGCCTATATTTGATGGAGCAACTATAAAGGAAATTTGTAATTATACAGATAAAGCGAAAATACCTCGTTTTGGAGCTACTTATTTATTTGATGGAGGAACAGGAGAAAAATTTGATCAACCTGCTACTGTAGGTGTAATATATATGTTAAAATTAGGTCATATGGTTGATGATAAAATGCATGCACGTTCAATAGGTCCTTATTCTTTAATTACCCAACAACCTTTAGGAGGAAAAGCTCAATTTGGAGGTCAACGTTTTGGAGAAATGGAAGTTTGGGCTTTAGAAGCCTTTGGCGCTTCAAATATTTTACGTGAAATTTTAACTGTTAAATCAGATGATGTTTCTGGAAGAGCTAAAACTTATGAGTCTATAGTGAAAGGAGAGCCTATGCCTGAACCTAATAATCCAGAATCTTTTAATGTTCTTTGTTATGAACTAAAAGGATTAGGATTAGATATCCGTTTAGAAGAGTAGATAGAGTAAAAGTAAATTATATTGTTATTCTTCTATAATATTTAATAAAATAAAATGAATAAAAAAAAAAATAATAGTTTTAACAAAATTACTATTCGATTAGCTTCTCCAGAAGCTATATTGAAAGAATCTCATGGAGAAGTATTAAAACCAGAAACGATCAACTATCGTACTCATAAACCGGAAAGAGATGGACTTTTTTGTGAACGAATTTTTGGTCCAGTAAAAGATTATGAATGCGCTTGTGGAAAATATAAAAGAATTCGTTATAAGGGTATTGTTTGCGATAGATGCGGAGTTGAAGTAACTGAAAAAAAAGTTAGAAGAGAACGTATGGGACATATAAGTCTTGTGGTTCCCGTTGTTCATATTTGGTGTTTTCGATCTTCTCCTAATAAAATCGGATATTTATTAGGTTTACCTTCTAAAAAACTTGAAATGATTATTTATTATGAACGATATGTTGTTATTCAAGGAGGAGTGGGGTTACGTTCAGATGGATCTTCTTTTCAAAAAGGGGATTTTCTTATTGAAGAAGAATATTTACAAGTTTTAAATAAACTTCCGAAAGGAAATCAACAATTAGGAGATGATGACCCAGATAAATTTATTGCTAAAATGGGAGCAGAATGTATAAAAGATCTTTTAAATAGAGTAGATTTAGATCTTTTATCTATAGATTTAAGAAATCAAACTAATAATGAAACTTCTAAACAAAGACGTACTGAAGCATTAAAACGTTTACAAATTGTTGAATCTTTTCGAGAAGGAAAAAAAAATAGAGGAAACCCATCTTGGATGATAATTCATGTTTTAGCTGTTATTCCTCCTGAATTACGTCCTTTAGTTCCTTTAGATGGAGGACGTTATGCTGCGTCTGATATGACAGATTTGTATCGTCGTGTTTTGATAAGAAATAATCGTTTAAAAAGACTTATAGAAATTAAAGCTCCTGAAGTCATTCTTCGAAATGAGAAAAGAATGCTACAAGAAGCAGTAGATTCTCTTTTTGATAATTCAAGAAAAGTTTCTGCTGTAAAATCAGAAGCAAATCGCCCTCTTAAATCTTTATCTGATGCGTTAAAAGGAAAACAAGGTCGGTTTAGACAGAATCTTCTTGGAAAAAGGGTAGATTATTCAGCAAGATCTGTTATTGTAGTAGGACCACATTTGAAATTGCATGAATGTGGATTACCTAAAGATATGGCTGCAGAACTTTATAAACCTTTTATTATACGAAAATTAATTGAAAGAGGAATAGTAAAAACAGTAAAATCTTCTAAAAAAATTATTGATAAAAGAGATCCCATGATATGGGATATTTTAGAAAACGTTTTAAAAGGGCATCCTATATTATTAAATAGAGCTCCTACATTACATAGATTAGGAATACAGGCTTTTCAGCCTCAATTGATAGAGGGAAAAGCAATTCAATTACATCCTTTAGTTTGTGCTGCTTTTAATGCAGATTTTGATGGAGATCAAATGGCGGTTCATTTACCATTATCTCATGGAGCAATATTAGAAGCCCAACTTTTGATGTTAGCTTCTCAAAATATATTGAATCCGGCTAATGGATCTCCTATTACAGTTCCTTCTCAAGATATGGTATTAGGATTGTATTATATGACTAAACCTTTATTATCAGATTCTAAAGAAAAAGTAAAAGGAGAAGGACTCATTTTTTATTCTCCAGAAGAAGTTGAAATAGCGTATAATCAAAATGTAGTGGATCTACATGCTTTAATTAAAGTTAAAGTTGGTCTTCGTGAAGAAGAAAAATTTTTGAATAGAATAGTAGAAACTACTGTAGGTAGAGTCTTATTTAATCAAGTAGTTCCTAAAAAAGTAGGATTTATTAATAAATCTCTTACCAAAAAATCTCTAAGAGAAATTATAGGTAAAATATTACATCTTACAGATGTTCCTACTACCGCTAATTTTTTAGATAATATTAAAGAATTAGGTTTTTACAACGCATTTAAAGGTGGTTTATCTTTTGGATTAGGAGACATTATTATTCCTGGTAATAAAAAAAAGATGGTTAATGATGCAATTAAACAAGTAGATAATGTAAAAATGAATTATAATATGGGATTGATAACGAATAATGAACGTTACAATCAAGTAATTGATATATGGACAAATACTAATGCTATGCTCACAGAAAAAGTAATGAAATATATGCGGGAAGATAGAAAAGGATTTAATCCTGTATATATGATGTTAGATTCTGGAGCAAGAGGTTCTAAAGAGCAAATCCGTCAGCTTTCAGGAATGCGAGGTTTAATGGCTAAACCTCAAAAAGCAGGATCTTCTGGAGGTGAAATTATTGAAAATCCAATTTTATCCAATTTTAGAGAAGGACTTTCTATTTTAGAATATTTTATATCTACTCATGGTGCTCGAAAAGGATTAGCAGACACTGCATTGAAAACAGCAGATGCTGGATATCTTACAAGACGTTTAGTAGATGCGGCTCAGGATGTTATTATAAAAATAGAAAATTGTCAAACTTTACGTGGATTAGAAATTTCTGCACTAAAAAAAAACGAGGAAGTTGTAGAAACTTTATCTGATAGAATTTTAGGACGTATATCTTTAAATGATATTTATAATAAAGAAAGTCAATTGATAATTTCTTCGGGTGAAATGATTGATGAGAAAATAGCAGAAATTATTGATAAATCTGGAATTGAAATAGTAGAAGTTAGATCACCTCTCACTTGTGAAGCTAAAATGGGAATTTGTGCTAAATGTTATGGACGTAATTTATCTACAGGAAAGATCGTTCAAAAGGGGGAAGCTGTTGGAGTTATTGCTGCACAATCAATTGGTGAACCAGGAACTCAGTTGACTTTACGGACCTTTCATGTTGGAGGTACGGCAGGTAATATTACAGAATCTTCACAAATAAAAGCAAAATATAATGGAATCATTGAATTTGAAGATTTAAAACTTGTGAAAACAAAAAGAAATTCTGGTTCTTCTATAGGAGTAGTAGTTTCTAGATCCACAGAAATGAAACTTTTCAATCCAAAAAAGTCATCTGTTTTAATGGTAAATAATATTCCTTATGGTGCTTCTTTATATGTAAAAGATGGTGATCAGTTGAAAATGGGTGATTTAATTTGCAAATGGGATTTATATAACGCAGTTATTATTGCGGAATTTTCTGGAATAATATCTTATCAACATTTAGAACAAGGTCTGACTTTCCAAGTAGAAATAGATGAACAAACTGGATTTCAAGAAAAAGTAATCACGGAAGTTAGAAATAAAAATTTAATACCCACATTAAAAATTATTAATGAAAAAAATGAAGAATTAAAAGTCTACAATCTTCCAGTAGGAGCTCATTTAATGGTAGAAGATGGAGAAAAAATAGATATAGGAAAAATTTTAGTGAAAGTTCCAAGAAGAACTGCTAAATCAGGAGATATCACAGGTGGATTACCTCGTTTATCTGAATTATTTGAAGCACGTAATCCTTCTAATCCAGCTGTAGTATCAGAAATTGATGGTATAGTAAGTTATGGAAAGATAAAAAGAGGAAACAGAGAAATTATTGTGGAATCTAAAACAGGAGATATACGAAAGTATCTAGTAAAATTATCTAATCAAATTCTTGTACAGGAGAATGATTATGTAAAAGCAGGCATGCCTTTATCAGATGGAGCAGTAACTCCTAATGATATTTTAAATATAAGAGGGCCTAGAGCTGTACAAGAATATTTAATAAAAGAAATACAAGAAGTGTATCGATTACAAGGTGTAAAAATTAATGATAAACATTTTGAAGTCATTGTTTTACAAATGATGAGAAAAGTAGAAGTTATAGATGTAGGAGATACTAAGTTTTTGGAAGGAAATATAGAATATAAAGATGATTTTATAGAGGAAAATGATAGAATATATCAAATGAGTATTGTTGAAGATCCTGGTGACTCTGAAATATTTAAAAATGGAGATATTATTAGCTATAGAGATTTTAGAAATGAAAATGCGGTTTTGAAGTATAATAAAAAAAAATTAATCAAAACCAGAAATGCGATCCCTGCTACAGCAAGGCCAATATTGCAAGGAATAACAAGAGCTGCGTTACAAACTAAATCTTTTATATCGGCAGCTTCATTTCAAGAAACAACAAAAGTTTTAAGTGAAGCAGCTATAAGTAGTAAAATTGATTATCTATATGGATTAAAAGAAAATGTAATCGTAGGGCATAAAATTCCTGCAGGAACTGGATTAAGGGAATATGAAAATATTCATCCAGATATTTTATAATAAAAATTTATTTTATTTTTTTTTCCATTGGTTTTTTATAGATACCGTTTTATTGAAAATAATTTTATTTTTATCGTTTCTATTTTCGTTATCTACATAAAAATAGCCAATTCTTTGAAATTGATAATGATCTCCTTTTTTGGCCTTTTTTAAAAAAGGTTCTGCATAACCTATAATCTTATTTTTTGATCTAGGATTGATATATTTATAAAAATCTATATCTGGGTTCCTTTTTAAAAAAAGAGTATGATAGAAATTAATTTCTATGGGGAAAGAATGTTTTATGGATACCCAATGTAAAGTACTTTTTACTCTTTTTTTTTCTTTAATGTTGTTTTTTTTTCCTGATTTACTGTTTGGATCATAAGTACAATGTATTTCCTTTATTTTTCCTTCAGAATTTTTTATTACATAATTTGCTTTTATAATATAAGCATTTTTAAGTCTTACTTCTTTTCCAATGCAAAGACGGAAGAAATTTTTCTCTTCTTTTTCTAGAAAATCATCTTTTTCAATATATAAAAACTTAGAAAAAGGTACTTTTCTATTCCCAAAATTAGAGTTCTCTGGATTATTTTTTACTTCTACCCATTCAGTCATGTTTAAATAATTATCAATAATCAATTTAATTGGATCTAATACCACCATAACTCTATGAGCAATTTTATTTAAATGTTTTCTAATCCAAAATTCTAAAAAAGATATATCTATGATATTATTTCTTTTTGTGATTCCTATTTTATGAATAAAATTTTTTAAAGCAACAGAAGTATACCCTTTACGACGTAATCCAGATATTGTTAAAAGACGTGGATCATCCCAAGATTGGATAATTTTTTTTTCAATTAAATATTGAATTTTTCTCTTACTGGTTATAGTATGACTTAAATTCAATCTTGAAAATTCTATTTGTTTAGGTTTAATTTTCTTTTTATCATCAATATGAATTTGATCTATAAACCAATTATATAACGGACGTCTATTTTCAAATTCTAAAGAACATAAAGAATGAGATATTTGCTCTATGTAATCACATAGACCATGTGTCCAATCATAAGTAGGATAAATACACCATTGATTTCCGGTTTTATGATGTTTTTTTCGTAAAATTCTATACATAATTGGATCCCGCATATTCATGTTTGAAGAACTCATATTAATTTTTGCTCTTAAAACACAAGATCCTTCTTCAAAGAATCCATTTTTCATTTTTTCGAATAAAAATAAATTTTCTTCTATAGTTCTATTTCTATAATCACTTTCAATTCCAATTTCGAAAGGATTTTTTCTTTGATATTGAATAATATTTTGAGATTGGTCATCTACATAAGCTTTGTTTTCTTTAATTAATTTTACAGCCCATTCATAAAGTTTATGAAAATAATCTGAAGCATAACTTTCATTATCCCAATGAAAACCCAAAAAAAGAATGTCTTTTTTTATAGAATCTATAAAATTTCTATTTTCTACTATAGGATTAGTATCATCAAATCTTAAATTGATTGGAGATTTATACTTTTTGCTTAACTCGAAATTTAAACATATGGCTTTCACATGCCCAATATGAAGAAAACCATTGGGCTCAGGAGGGAAACGAAATCTAATTTTTTTTATAGGAAGTCCATTTTTTATATCTTCCTCTATGACTCTCTCAATAAAATGTAGATATGATTTTGTAATACCCAATAAGTAAGAATATAATTATAATATGAATATAATTAATTTTTTTGAAAAAAGATATATATTCTTGTGAAGTTATTTTTAATAATTAAAACTTGAATTATACAGAAACAGTTAAATGGATGTTTAGACGTCTTCCAGACTATCAAAAAATAGGATTAAAGTCATATAAACCAGGTTTAAAAAGAATACAAAATTTTTGTTCTTATTTAGGAAATCCTCAAAAGTTTTTTAAAAGTATACATGTAGGTGGGACAAATGGAAAAGGATCTACAGTACATATGTTATCTTCTATTTTACAAGAAGAAAAATATAAAATAGGGTTATTTACATCTCCTCATTTAATAGACTTTAGAGAAAGAATCACCTGTAATGGAATTTTGATAGAAAAAGATTTTATTATAAATTTTATAAATGAAAATATAAAATTCATAGAAAAAGAAAAAATTTCATTTTTTGAACTAAATACAGCCTTAGCTTTTCAATACTTTAAAGAAAAAAAAGTAAATATAGCAATAATTGAAGTTGGTATGGGAGGTCGATTAGATTCGACTAATCTAATAATTCCAGAAATTTCTGTCATTACAAATATTAGTATAGATCATACAGAAACTCTTGGAAATAATCAATTGAAAATAGCTTTAGAAAAAGCTGGAATTATAAAAAAAAATGTATCAATAATAATAGGAAGAAAAATATCAGGAGATGTTAGATATCTTTTCCTTCAAGAAGCTTTAAAAAAAAATGCTCCAATTTATTTTTCTGTAAAATCTAAAAAAGATTCTCAATATAAAATACCTTTTCAAGCAGATTATCAAGATATAAACAAAAATATAGTATTAAAAACTATAAATATTCTACATCATAGAAAACATATTATAATATCTAATAAATCAATAAAAAAAGGATTAAAAAATGTGATAAAAAATACTAATTTTAAAGGACGTTGGCAAATTTTACAAAAAAAAAATCCAAAAATAGTTTGTGATATTGCCCATAATGAAGAAGGTTCATATATAATTGGAAATCAATTGAAAAAAGAATCATATGAAAAACTTCATTTAGTGTTAGGTTTTGTAAAAGAAAAAAAAGTAGATAAATTTTTAAAAAATTTTCCAATTGAATCTTTTTATTATTTTTGTCAACCCAATATAAGTAGAAAATATTCTATCAAAGATTTAATAAAACTAGTTGATAAAACATTTAAATTTAAAAATCGTAAAAAAATAAATTTTTTTTTTTCTGTAAAAGAAGCTTTTTTTTTGGCAAAGAAAAAAGCCAGTAAAAATGATTTGATTTTAATCAGTGGAAGTACGTTTGTTGTATCAGAGATATTATTATTATACCATAATAAATGATTTTTTTTCTTACATTTGAAAAATTCAAATGAAAGATTCAAATAGGGCAATTAGCTCAGTTTGGTTTAGAGCATCTGTTTTACAAGCAGGAGGTCACTGGTTCAAATCCAGTATTGCCCACTTTTTTTAAAACAAAATTTAATATTTTATCTTTTTTGATTGGATCAAACCATATAATAGATGTGTCTTTTTTATACCATGTATATTGTCTTTTTGCATATCTCCTAGTGTTTCTTTTTATTTTTTCTACACTTTTATTTAGATCATTTTTTTCAGAAGAAAAAAATTCAAACATTTCTTTATAACCTATAGTTTGTAAACTATTTAAATTTCTATAGTGATAATAAAGTTTAGCTTCTTCTAAGAAACCTATTTTCATCATATGATCTACTCTAGTGTTTATTTTAGAATAGATTTTAGATCTTGGCATTGTGAGTCCTATTTTCAAAATAAAGAAATCTCTTTTTATTTTTTTTTTATAAAAAAAAGAAGGATCCTTTCCCGTAGATTGAACGATTTCTAAATATCGAATTAAACGTCTAGGGTTGAAAATATCGATATTTATATCTGTTGATTTCCATAATTTTTTCGATTTTAAAAATTCTTTTTGTAAAAAAGAAATCCCTTCTTTTTTAAAATGAAAAATTAAATGATTTCTAATATCTAAATTGATTTTTGGAAATTCTGATAACCCTTCTGTTACTGCTTTTTCATATAAACTAGATCCTCCCACCATGATTAATATAGGGTACTTAGTAAATAAGTTATGAATTTTTTTTAAGAAATCGATTTCAAACAATTTTGCATTGTAAACTTGATGGATACTTAAATGTCCGATAAAATGATGCGGAATACGAGATAATTCATCTATAGTAGGTGTAGAAGTTCCTATTTTTAATTCTTTATAGAATTGTCTCGAATCACAAGATAAAATTTGTGTTTTTAATTTTTCAGCTAAAAATAAGGATATAGCAGTTTTTCCTACACAAGTAGGACCTAAAATAAAAATGAGAAATTTTTGGTTCAATTTTTAATTGAAGAATATTTAGATAGTTTAGCATACATCCAGTAGTCTGCTAAAACTAAAGCAGTCATGGATTCAACAATAGGAATAGCACGAGGTAAAACACAAGGATCATGTCTACCTTTTCCTTCTATAAGAATAAAATTTCCATTTTTATCTATAGTTCTCTGTTTTTTCATTATGGTAGCTACAGGTTTAAACGCAATTTTAAAATAAATATCCATTCCATTTGAAATACCACCTTGTATTCCTCCGGATAAATTTGTTTTGGTTTTTCCATTTTTTTGAAATAAGTCATTGTGTTGAGAACCGGTTAATTTAGTTCCACGAAAACCACTTCCATATTCAAATCCTTTCACTGCATTAATAGAAAGCATTGCTTTTCCTAACTCTGCGTGTAATTTATTAAAAACGGGTTCACCAATTCCTATTGGAATATTTTTAATTACACAAGTAATAGTTCCTCCAATTGTGTCTCCTTGATTTTTTATTTTCTTAATTTTATATATCATTTTTTTCGCAGTATCCGAATCAGGACATCTTATAGGATTTTTTTCTATTGATTCTCTGGATAAATCTAATTCTTTATAAGATTTATTTATAGATATATCTCCGACAGAAGAAACATAAGATGTAATTGTAATATTTTTTATTAACTGTTTAGCGATAGCACCAGCTACTACTCTGCATATTGTTTCTCTTGCTGAAGAACGTCCTCCTCCTCTGTAATCTCTTATTCCATATTTTAATTCATATGTTAAGTCTGAATGTGAAGGACGATAAACATCTCGAATATGATGATAGTCATCCGATTTATGGTCTTTATTATAAATAACAAATCCAATGGGTGTACCTGTAGTTTCATTATCAATAATTCCAGATAAAAAATTTACTTTATCAGGTTCATTTCTTTGAGTAACTATAGATGATTGTCCGGGTTTTCTTCTATTTAATTCATTTTGAATTTCTTGAAAATCTAACTTTATTCCTGCTGGACATCCATCAATAACACCACCTAATGCTATTCCATGACTTTCTCCAAAAGTGCTAACTCTAAATAAATTTCCAAAAATATTCCCTGCCATAAAAAAATTTTTTAGTTTTGAATTTCTATTGAAAAAGGTTTACCTAAGTGATTTATTTTACTCATTCCTATTAATATTTTATTTTTGTAACGTTTTTCTACTTCAAATAATGAAGAATTTGATAAAATTTCTATATGACCAATATTGATATGTAAATTATTAGCTGCTTGGTTAATTAAGTTTATTAAACCTAATTTTGTCAATTTATCTTTAGATCCTATATTTAAAAATAGTTTTGAAAAAAATTCTTTTTTTAATTTTTTCGTTTTAGGAAAAATTCTTTTTTTATTGTATGATATTTTATAATTTTTTTTCTGAGAAGTAGAATTTAAATCTTTAGAATTTTTATAAAAATTTATAAAATTTTTATATTCCATCCAATAAAAACGTTTTATTAATTCTTTTTTATCAAAAAGTTCTAGATTTTTTTGTATTTCAGGAACAAATTTTCTTATTATTTTTTCATCCACAACTACTTTTTTTATTTTTTCTATAAAAAAGAAAAGTTGTTTTTGGCATATTTCATCTCCAGTAGGAACCATAACTCGTTCAAAATTTTTTCCAATTTTTTTCTCAAATTCTTTTAATTTTCTAAATTCTTTGGTTTGAATAATACAAACAGAAATCCCTGTTTTTCCGGCTCTTCCGGTACGACCACTCCTATGTACATAAATTTCACTTTCTTTTGGAAGATTATAATTAATAACATGAGTAATGTTATTAACATCTAAACCACGTGCAGCAACGTCTGTTGCCACAAGTAGTTGAAAATTTTTATTTCTAAACCTATTCATAACAGATTCACGTTGTGCTTGTGAAAGATCTCCATATAAAGCATCAGCTTGATAACCATCTTTTACTAAAAATTCTGCTATTTCTTTAGTTTCTTTTTTAGTACTGCAAAATACAATGCCATAAATATCAGGATTAATATCTACAATTCTTTTCAAAACTAAATATTTCTTATTAAAATTTTCTATCATATAATAAACGTGTTTAATATCATCTGATCCTGTATTTTTTTTTCCTGTGACAATTTCTACAGGATTTATCAAATACTTATGAGCTATTACGTTCATGTATTTTGACATTGTTGCTGAAAACAATAAGCTTTGTCTTTTTTTCGGTAATTTCTCTACTATAGAATCTAATTCATCTTTAAATCCCATATTAAGCATTTCGTCTGCTTCATCAAGTACTAAATATTTAGTTTCATCAAAATATAATTTTTTCCTTCTGATTAAATCAAGAATTCTTCCTGGAGTTCCTACTACAATATGAGTTTTATTTTTTAAAGATTTTATTTGAGAATTGATATTAGCACCTCCATATAAAGAAACAATTTTTATAGATAATGAAAATTTTGCAAAACGAAAAAGATCACGTGTTATTTGTATACATAATTCTCTTGTAGGACATAAAATTAAAGCTTGAGGAAAAGTAAATTTAAAATTTATCTTTTGAATAATAGGGAGACCAAAAGCAGCTGTTTTTCCTGTTCCTGTTTGGGCTAATGCTATAATATCTCTTTCTGAAGAAAATAAAAAAGGAATTACTTTTTCTTGTATTGGTGTTGGATATTTAAAACCAATATCTTCTATTGCTTGAATTATATTTTTATTAAAAAAATTGTATTCTTGAAATGTTTTCATATAAAGAATGATAAAAATGCTATTAAAAATTTAATCTCAATATGTTTATGTTGGATAACAAATATAAATATTAAATACGAACTATAATATTCAATATATGTGTAATTATATTGTTGAATTTTAAATATTTATTATTTTTTTTCTATAAGTCTTCTGATGATAGTTTTATATCTTACAAAAAGTAAGATAGCTGATATAGTTAACCCAAAACCTAATCCAATCCAAACCCCTATTCCTCCTATTTTGGTAGATAAAAACCATCCTGTGGGTATGGCAATGATCCAATAAGAAAAAAAACTGATCCACATAGGAATATGTACATCTTGTAACCCTCTTAATGCTCCTAAAATAATACCTTGTAATCCATCAGATAATTGAAAAATACTGGCAATTGCAATCATTTTTTCTGCAAGTTTAATAACTTCATCATCATTTTTTATATAAATATGAGGAATATAACTTCGAAAGAAAAAAAATAAAAAACTACAAATAGACATAAAAATAATACCCATAATAAAAATGGATTCTCCTATTTTTTTCAATTCTAAATAATTTCTTAGAGCTAATTGATTTCCTATTCTTATTGTAGCAACTACAGAAAAACCTGTATTCAAAAGAAAAGTAGAAGAAATTAAACTAATAACTATTTGATGAGCAGCTAAAGTTTTGATTCCACAATTTCCTGATATAAAAGAAGAAATAGAAAATGCACTCATTTCGAATAACATATGTAACCCAGAAGGGATTCCTATTTTTAATATTTTTTTTATATATGTTTTTTCTAAAATAGAATATTTTAATTGTTGATAATAATTATGTACTTTTTTGCATTTATATAACAAAATAAAAATACCTATTAGCATGATAATACGAGATATTAAAGTAGCATAAGCTATACCAATAATTCCTTTTTTAGGAAAACCATAAAGACCATGAATGAAAATATAATTTAATATAATATTAATAAAAACAGAAATCCAAGTTACAATCAAACTAGGAATAACTAAAGATAAACCTTCTGAAAATTTCCTAAAAACTTCGAATATCATCCAGGGAATAAAAGAAATGGATACTATTCTCAAAAAAGAAATGGTTTCATTTAATATTTCTTCAGGTTGACCTAAATAGGGAAAGACGTAAAAAAATATATACGTAAATCCATACATGAATACAGATAAAAAAAAATTTAAAATTAATCCATGATATAAAATAACAGCTCCTTTTTTATACTCTTTTTTTGCATCTGTAGATGCAATTAAAGAAGAAATAGATGTAGATATTCCTAATCCAAAAATAATTATAATAAAAAAAACAGCATTGGCTAATGAAACGGAAGCTAAAGCTTTTTTCCCCAAAAAACCAATCATCATGTTATCAGATAAACCTATACATATTACGCCTAATTGAGTAAAAAATACTGGAACAGCTAACAAGAAATTTTTCTTAAAATGTTTTATTGTGTTCCTTAAATTTTTGATAAAAATTTGTGATATGATAATATGATAATCATCTCTATTCAATTTATGATTGAAATAAAAGGTAATTTTACTATTTTAATAGGAACTTTCTTTTTTCTTATAAAAAGAAAAACAGAATTTATTTTTTTTCTATTTCTGTTTAAGTATCCTATTCCAATTCCTTTTTTTAAAATTGGGGAATAAACACCAGAAGTCACATAGCCGATATCAATTTCATTTTCATCCATTAATAAATACCCATGTCTCGGAATTATATCTTCTTCTACAATAAAAGATATGAACTTTTTGTAAGTTCCTTTTTTTTTTTGTTTTTCTAATACCTTTTTTGCTATAAATTCTTTTTCAAATTTAACTATCCAATTTAAATTAGCTTCTATAGGTGTTACTTTTTCAGAAATATCTTGTCCATACAAACGATATCCCATTTCTAATCTTAAAGAATTTCTACTAGCTATTCCACAAGGAACTATTTTATTATCTATTTTTAGAATATCATTCCATATTTTTTTTGCATATTCATTAGGAATATAGATTTCTATTCCTTTAGATCCTGTATATCCTGTACGAGAAATCAATACATTTTTCACTTTTGAAAATTTTCCTATTTCAAAATGATAAAAAGAGATTTTATTTAATGGAATATCAGTTAACTTTTGAATACAAAACAGAGATTTTGGCCCTTGAACGGATAAAATAGAATATTTTAAAGAAGTATCTATTAATTCTACATTATAATATTCATATTTTTTGATCTGATCATTTATCCATTTTTTATTTTTTTCAATATTAACAGCATTAACGATGAACAAAAATTTTTTCTCTGAAATTTTATAAATAACTAAATCATCTATAATTCCTCCTTTATCATTAATTAAACAAGTATATTGAGCTTGTTTGATTCTAATCTTAGATAGATCATTAGTAGTAAGATACTGAATGAGATTTTTAGAATGTTCTCCTTTCAAAATAAATTTTCCCATATGACTTATATCAAAAATTCCAGCATAATTTCTCACATTCATATGTTCTATTAAAGAAGAAGAATACTGAAGTGGCATATAAAAACCAGCATAATTTCTCATTTTAGCACCTAAACGGATATGTTCATCGTATAAAATTGTTTTTTTAATATTTTTGTTATTTTCCGTCATATTCAACAAAGTTATTTTTCGTTTCGTATAAAATTATTTTTAAACCCAAGTTAGAAGAAATTCTTTTATTTATTTGATTCCACATGAAAACAACTATATTTTCTATGGTAGGATTTATAGATGAAAATTCTTTAATATCTAAATTAATATTTTTATGATCAAAAAGTTTTTCTATTTCATCGTATAGAATATATTTTAATTTTTGTAAATTGAAAACAAATCCCGTTTTCGGATCTATCTCTCCTGTAATACTTACGATATATTCATAATTGTGTCCATGATAATTTAAATGTGCACATTTGCCAAATGTATCAATGTTTTTTTGGTAATCCCAATGATTATTATAAAGTCTGTGTGCAGCACTAAAATATCCTTTTCGACTTATGGTAGCTATCATTTTTTTAATATTTTTTTATACTATTTTTGTAATTGACTTAAATAATCTTTAATAATAATTTTCAACCAAATAGTATAAGATTCCGGATTGATATAAATATTTTCAATCAATTCATTTAATGAAATCCATTTCCAATTATCTACCTCCTCAAAATTTATAATTGGAGATCTTTCATAAAATCCAACAAAAACATGATCTAATTCATTCTCTATCATACCATTACTAAAAAATTCATAATAAGTAAAGCTAAATTTTTTTTCTAAAAAACAATCAAACCCCATCTCTTCCATTAAACAACGATGTGCTGCTTTTAAAATAGATTCATTCCTTCTAGGATGACTACAACAAGTATTAGTCCAGAGTAAAGATGAATGATATTTTTTTGAAGATCTTTTCTGTATCATTAAATTGTTATTTAAATCAAAAATAAAAATAGAAACAGCACTATGTAACAAACCTTCTATATGAATTTTTTTTTTACTTTCAAATCCTATAATTTTATTTTTCCTTCCTATCAAAGGAATAAGATATTTATCATATCGATTTCCTTTTATTTTTTTCATATTTAACTAATTTTTTGGGTTGAATTCCTAATTCAGTTATATTTTATTAAATAAAGTAATAAAGTAATATAATGTAAATTGTTCGCATGATATTTATTTTATTTCTTTTTTTGTTTATTGTATAGTATAATACACAATGATAAAGGTAATTCAAGAATTATTGAATAAATTAAATAATTTAATAAAAGAAAATGCATTGATGAATACAATGCAAATCCAATTTATTTTTTTATCTTCTAAATTGGACATATTAGTAGCAAAAATGCCTGTAAGTCATAAAATATTTCAACCTTTTGGTTATTTGCATGGGGGAGCTGTCATGATTTTAGCTGAAAGTGTTGGAAGTTCTATTTCTTTTATAAATATTAAAAATGAAAAAAAAAATAGTTCTAACGTTTTTAGTATTGAGATTTCTGCAAATCATGTTAAATCTGTAAAAAAAGGAATTCTTTTTGCAAAAGCCAAAATTTTCCATAAAGGAAATATTTTACATTTTATTAAAATTGATGTTTACGATGAAAATAAAAATATCATTAGTTTTTGTAAACTAACTAATATTATAATGACGAAAAATAAATATGTCAATAGAAATTAGTGTTTTTTCTTTATACAAAAAAGTTATACAAAATTATCATAGACATAATAATTTTGTGGTTTTTAGAAAACCGTATGATAAAAAAATATTTTTTTATTCCCATTATAATTATTCTGTAACCGTAAAATTTTTTTTGATTAAAAGTTTCAATCAAAATCATACTATAAAAATATTTCCTAAAGAAATCTATTACGTAGATATAAAAAATATTTATAAAGAAAAAAAAATTTTTCCTTTTTCTTGGGAGAAAAATTCTTCTTTCTTAACTTATTCTTACAAATATAAAAATTTAATAGAAAAAGGTATTGATAATATAAAACAAGGAAAATTAAAAAAAATTGTTTTATCTAGATCTATGAAAATTCCTTTTCGGAATTTTTATTTTAAAAATACATTTACAAGATTAATCACATCTTATCCTAATGCTTTAATTAGTTTATGGTACGATTTTAATCATGGGTTTTGGATGGGATGTTCTCCAGAACTTCTAATGGAATGTTATAATAAAAAATTAAAAATTTCAGCTTTAGCAGGAACCGTTTGGGGATATAATAAATGGACAAAAAAAGAAATAGATGAACATAAAATTGTAATAAAATATATTATTGATCTATTAAAATCTTATAAAGGAAATCTTCATATAAAAGATACTAAAATTATAAAGACAGGTCATTTACAACATTTAGAAACTCCAATTTTTTTTTCTTTTCATGAAGAACCTGATTATTATCAAATATTAAATCGTTTACATCCAACTCCTTCTGTATGTGGATTTCCCAAAAAAAAATCCTTAGATTTTATTTGTAAAAATGAAGGATATAAAAGAGATTTTTACACAGGATATATTGGAATAATTAATCAAAATAATATGGAATTATATCTTAATTTAAGATGTGTAAAAATACAAGAAGAAAAAAAAGAAATGATTTTATACGCTGGAAGTGGTGTTACTATAGATAGTAATATAAATCAAGAGTATCTGGAAACAGAAAATAAAATAAAAAATATTCTTTCTCAACTTGTTTTTAAATAATTTTTTTTCTATAAAATGGTCTTATGATTAAACGTACACTTTTATTATAATGAAAATATTGAATAATCCAATTTGTTAAAGCTATTGCTCTATTTCTAAAACCTACTAAACTAACTAAATGAACAAACATCCAAACAATCCATGCTAAAAAACCTTTTAATTTTAAACAAGGAAAATCACATACTGCTTTATTTCTACCAATAGTAGCCATTGAACCTAAATTTTTGTAGACAAAAGGTTTCATATTATAACTTTTACCATCTACTAAAAAATAATTCAAATTTTTAGCTAGATAATTTCCTTGTTGTATGGCAGGCTGAGCTGTCATAGGATGACCATTAGGATAATTTTTGTTTCCATACATATAGGCTATATCTCCAATAGCAAAAATATTTTCATATCTTATAGTTTTAAGATAATTATCTACTAAAATTCTGTTTCCTATTATATCTTCTTTTAAGAATCCTTTTATGATTGCACCTTTAACTCCTGCTGCCCATATGACATTAGAAGATTCTATTTTTTGATCTTTTTCCATAAAAACTATTTCTCCATTATAATCTTTTACTAAACAATTTAACCAAATAATTACACCTAATTCTTTCAAGTTTTTATAAGCTTGTCTAGCTGATTGTTCAGACATACCATCTAGTAATCTAGAAGTAGCTTGTAATAGATGAATATTCATATGTTGAATATCTAAATCAGGATAATCATATGGTAATACATATTTTTTCATTTCAGCTAATGCTCCGGCTAACTCTACTCCAGTAGGACCTCCTCCTACAATGACAAAAGTCATAAGTCTTTTCTTTTCTTTGTCATTTTTCATTAATAAAGCAGATTCAAAATCCTGTAAAATCAGACTCCTTAAATTTAAGGCTTCTGGAATAGATTTCATGGGTAAAGCAAAAGATTCTATATTTTTATTTCCAAAATAATTAGTTATAGATCCTGTTGCTATAATCAAATAATCATAGGATAAAATTCCTATATTCGTATGTATTTTTTGTTTTTTTATATTGATATAATGAACTACAGCTAATCTAAAAAAAAAGTTTTTAGTTTTTTTTATAATATTTCTAATAGAATGTGCTATAGAATCTGGTTCTAAACCTGCTGTAGCTACTTGATATAACAAAGGTTGAAAAGTGTGATAATTATTTTTATCTATAAGAACAACTTGAAATTTGTCTCTTCTTAATTTTTTTGCTACTTGTAATCCAGCAAAACCACCACCAATAATGACGATTCTTTTTAAATTGTTGACTCTTGGGATATTCATAGTCAAAAGTTTGACATACTTAAGTATAAGCTAATTTATATATTTTCATTTTAATTAATAAATTAATAATTTTGTTAGAAAATATATTTAGTATGACTTATTATTTCATTGTGGGAGTTATATTTTTAGTAAGTATTGTTTTTGATACAATATTAAAAAATAAGTTATTAGCTTATTCTAAGCTAAATTTACAATCACGCATGAATGGAAAAGAAATAGCAGAAAAAATGTTAGAAGATCATGGAATCCATGATGTCCATGTTCTTTCTTCAGAAGGAGAATTAACTGACCATTATAATCCTATGAATAAAACAATTAATTTGAGTGAAAATATTTACAATAATAGCAATACAGCTTCGGCTGCAATAGCTTCTCATGAATGTGGACATGCTTTACAACATAAATTAGGTTATGATTTATTAAAATTGCGAAATCGTTTAATTCCTATTTTAAATTTTAGTTCTAAATTTATAAATTTGGCAATAATATCTGGATTAACTGTTTTTTATAGTTCAGGAGGGAAAGATACTTTAATTCTAAAACTAGGAATAGGATTATTCTTTTTAGTTGTAATTTTTTCTTTTGTTACATTACCTATAGAATTTGACGCAAGTAATAGAGCTTTAACTTGGATTAGAAATAAAAATATAGTTAATTATCAGGAATATCAAAAGGCTAAAGAATCATTAAATTGGGCAGCTATGACTTATGTGGTTTCTGCTTTAGCTAGTTTAGCTCAGCTCATGTATTTTTTATCCTTTTTTACTGAAAGAAAAAATGAACATTTTTAATATCATTTTCCTTTTTTCTTTTTTCTTGTATTTCTTGGATTTGGTCTGAGATTTCCATAAGTCTTATTTCTTATTTTTCCCCTTTTAGTTTTTTTGTCTCCTTTACCCATATTCTATTTATTTTTTTATTAGTTTTTTTAAGTGTTTAAATATTATATCTGACTCATTTTGAAAATTTTGTATAGAAAAATCGTTTCTAATTATAAAATCTGATTTCTTTTTTCTTTTTTTATTAGATATTTGATTTTTTAAACGGTCTATAATTTGATTTTCATTTAAATTATCTCTTTTCATGATTCTTTCAATCATATTTTCCTTTGTTGAAATTGTTGTAATAATAAAATCACATTTTTTATAACTTTTAGTTTCAAATAATAAAGCTGACTCTTTTATTGCATAGATTGTTTTATTTACTTTTGTAATAGATAACATCCATTTTTTAAAATCAATTGATATCCATGGATGTACAATGCTACATAATAATTTTAGTGCTATAGGGTTTTTAAATACAATTTGAGATAAATAAGTTTTATTTATTATATTTTTTTTATAAGAATCTTTACCAAAAAATTTTATAATATTTTCTTTTATAATTCTTATTTTATTCATAAGTATTTTTCCTTTTTTATCTGAATAATAAACAGGAACTCCTTTTTTTTTGAAAAAAGAGGAAAGTAAGCTTTTACCGGATCCCATTTTTCCCGTTATACCTATTAGTTTTATTTGATTATTTCTTCTTTTTTTTATCATAATCAATTGTGTTCGTACTATTTTTATTATTACTATAACGTAATTGGGTTAATTCTTTTGAAATTGTATTTTTTTCAAGTTTTATTTTACCTGTTATAGTCTCCAGTATACAAAAATGATCTACAATATCTATGATTTTACCATGTAATCCTGAATTTGTTACTATATGATTTCCTTTTTTTAAGTTTTCTTGAAATTGTTTTTCAATTTTTTGTTTTTTTATTTGAGGACGTATCATAAAAAAATAAAATATAATTAAAATTAATACAAACATCCAAATAGTGTTTGTAATAGAATTTTGTTGTAATGAAAAAAACATAAAATATAATATTTTGAGTATATTTACATGAGCCCCTTACCTGTTTTGAAAATTTTATTTTTTTTATATAAAAATCTAAATATTTGATCTAATATTCCATTAATAAAAATTTTGCTTTTTTCCATACAAAAAATTTTTGTAATTTCTATGTATTCGTTTATAGTTGCTTTAGGAGGAATATTTGGAAAGTATAAAAATTCACAAATAGCCATTTGCAATATAATCAAATCTATAATTGCTATTCTTTTTATATCCCAATTATTTGATATGTTGCTGATTAAATTATTAAATTCTTCTTTATGGAAAAGAGTATTTCGATATAAATCAATAATGAATTTTTTATTTTTATCATTTTTATAAATATTATACAACTCAAAATTTTGAGGAGTGGAATGATTAATGAATTGTAAAGTTTTACATACCATACTATGAGCTATATATAAATCTTCTTCTACATTTATATTAAAATGATATAAGTTTTCTATGTATTCCATTAATTTTTTATTTGGAATGACAAAATTTTTATAATACTTTATTAAAAATCTTTTTTCTTCTTCGAAAGAAGAAGATTTTTTATAATATTTTTTGCAAAAACTTGATTTTTGTATTTCTTGCAATAAAATAAAAACATATTTGTCTTGTTGATTCCATAAAATTTTTTCAGAATTTTTTGTAGAATGGTATTCTTCTATTAAATATTTATTTTTGGATAGTATTTTTATCACTGAATTATATGCAAATTTTTGTATAATATCTGTTTTATTTTTATTATTATATAAATTTTTCTTTAAATTTAATGCGTTTTCTCTAATTTTTAGAATTAAATATAGAAGAAAAATATATAGATCATGTAATGATTCAATACTTTGAAGCATATTTTCTTCAATTTTATTTGAATCCATTTTAGATAAATGTTGAGCATATAAAAATTGTAAACTTCTTATCCTAAAGCGTCGTCTTATTGACATTTTTTTGTTATAATAAAATAATGTTGATTTTTATTCACGACAAAATTTTTTGTACAATTATATAAATAAAAAATTAAACTTAAAAAGTTTGTATTTTTGTGTGTTATATGGGTGATTTATTTGCTTTTAGCAAAAAATATTGTCAAAAGTACAAATTACGTTTGTGTATTGGATTTTTATTAATTTTATTATCAAATATTTTAACTGTACTTCCTATTCATTATATAGGAAAATCTATTAATACCATAAAAAATATATTTACAAGTCTTTCAAAGACATCATATCCTCTTTCTACCTATTTAAAAAAAGATATTTGTCTTTATACCAGTGTGATATTGATAGTTCCAATTATAGGTGGTTTTGTAAAATATCATATGCGGCAATGTATAATAACTACGTCTAGAATGATAGAATTTGACATAAAAAATGAAATTTTTTTACATTATCAAAAATTAAGTTTGTCTTTTTATAAAAAAAATTCTACAGGAGATTTAATGAATCGTCTTACAGAAGACGTATCTTTTATCAGACAGTATATAGGTCCTGGTATAATGTATTTTTTGAATCTTATTGTTCTTTTTTTTATAGTTGTTATGCAAATGTTACGGATTAATAAAATATTAACTTTTTATGTTATTTTACCTATTCCCATTCTTTTTATTTTTGTATACTATATTAGTATTTATATTACCAATAAAAGTGAAGAAGTTCAAAAATTTCAGTCTATTATATGCTCTTTTATACAGGAAACTTTTTCAGGAATCCATATTATTAAATCATTTGTATCGGAATCTTTTTTTCAAGAAAAACATAAGAAAATTATACTAAAATATCAAAAGAAAAATATAGAATTGGCTAAAATAGATACTATATTATCTTCAGTTATTATTTTTTTTATAGGAACTTGTCATTTGATAATTCTTTTTTTTGGAGGTAAAAAATATTTTGAGGGAGAAATAAAAGAAATTGGAATTATTGCTGAATTTTTCACATATATAAATGTTTTAATTTTTCCTTTTATTATATTAGGATGGGTTGTTTCTATTTTAGAAAGAGCTAAAGTATCGCAAGTTCGTATTAGCGAATTTTTGAAAGAAAAACCTGAAATATTAAATAATAATTCAATAAAAAATACAAAAATATCTGGAAAAATTCAATTTAGAAATGTAAGTTTTTTTTATTGCAAAAATAAAATAATTCAAAATAAAAAAAACAATACAATTAATAAAATAACATTTACTCTAATGAGAGGAAAAACTTTAATCTTAACAGGGGAAACAGGATCAGGTAAAACAACGATAGGTAGATTAATATCTCGTTTTTATGATCCACATAAAGGAGAAATATTAATAGATAATTTATCGTTAAAAGATCATAATTTATATGATTTTAGAAAAAATATAGGTTATGTTCCTCAAGAATCTTTTCTTTTTTCAGATTCTATTTATAATAATATACTTTTTGGAAGTGTAAAACAAGTTTCACCATATGAAGTATATAACGCAGCTAGAATAGCTATGATAGAAAATGATATTCTAAATTTTAAAAATGGATACAAAACTATTATAGGAGAAAAAGGAATTACTTTATCTGGAGGTCAAAAACAAAGAATATGTATCGCTAGAGCTATTATAAGAAAACCTAAAATTCTTATATTTGATGATAGTTTTTCTTCCATAGATCAAAAAACCAGAAAATTAATTATTTATTATATTAAAAAAAATATGAGATTTAGTACTATAATTATTATAACTCATGATATTTCTTATGTTTCTGATTTTGATTTATTTATTGTTTTAAAAAATGGAAGAATATCAAAAATAAAAAGTTATAGTTTTTTTTTAAAAAATTAATTTCAGATAATTATAGTAAAAAAAAATGGTCTATACCATTTTTTTTGTTTAGATTTGTCTAATCGGGATTATAATAATTTTTGAAATGGACGAAAAAGAAAATATCAAAGAAAGAAATGAAATTTGTTCACGAACTCTAAAAACTGGTAGTCGTACTTATTTTTTTGATGCGAGAGAAACAAGAGCTGGTGATTATTATCTGACAATAACTGAAAGTAAGAAAAATTTTTCTGAAACAGGAGAAATAACTTATAAAAAACACAAAATTTATTTGTACAAAGAAGATTTCTCAAAGTTTCAAAGTATACTTGATGATATGATTCGATTTATCATTAATGAAAAAGGAAGAGAAGTTATTTCAGAACGTCATCAAAAAGATTTTAAAAATCATCATACTACATATAATCAAGGAATTAAGGATAAGGATACACAACAAAAAAAAACATCAGATATAAAAAATTTTACAGATATCAATTTTGAAGATATCTAATTTAAGATTTAGAGATTTTTTTATTATTTAGTTTCAGTACTATTTATATTATAGTTCTATGTTTTTTTAAGGATTAAGAATTAAATAATATAAATCCAGTTATGTTTATTTGGTAGGTAGAGAGAAGTGTATGAAAAATTATATGAATATAATGAACGATATTAATACTTTCATATTCGATGTGGATGGAGTATTGACTGATTGTACTTTAAATTTGTTTCCAAATGGAAATTTGGTTAGAAAAATGTATTCTAAAGATGGATATGCAATACAATTGGCGAAAAAAAAGGGATATAATTTATGTATCATAACAAGGGGGCAAGATTTAATGGTTTTTAGACGTTTAAGAAATTTGAATATTCCCTATATTTACCAAGGGGTAGATAATAAAAAAAAATATTTAGATGAATATTGTAACATTCTAAACATTTCTAAAAAAAAAATTCTTTATATGGGAGATGATATTCCTGATATAGAAATTATGAAATCTGTAGCTTTACCTTGTTCTCCAATAGATGCAGTACAAGAAGTAAAAAATGTATCTAAATATATTTCCCCTAAAAAAGGGGGAAAAGGATGTGTAAGAGATGTTATCGAAAAAACTTTGAAAATTCAAAAAAATTGGTTTTAGTTATTAGTTAGTTATTGTGATGTAAAAAAAAAAATAGTGCCTTTTTTAAAAGACACTATTTTTTTTTTTACATCATTCCGCCCATTCCTCCCCCTCCAGCACCTGGCATTGGTGGTGCAGCGTTAATTTCATCTTTCTTTATTTCTGTAACAACACACTCAGTAGTTAATAACATTCCTGATACAGAAGCGGCATTTTCTAAGGCAACTCTAGCAACTTTTGTTGGATCTATAATCCCTTCTACTATCATATTTTTATATTCTCCAATTTTAGCATCGTACCCAAAATCTCCTTTTCCTTCTGCCACTTTAGCTACAACTACAGATCCTTCACCTCCTGCGTTAGCTACAATCTGACGTAGAGGTTCTTCAAGAGATCTTCTAACTATTTGTATTCCAGTATCTTGATCTGAATTATCTCCTTTTGTATGATCTAAAGATTTTATAGCTCGAACTAAGGCAACTCCACCACCAGCTACTATTCCTTCTTCTACAGCAGCTCTAGTAGCATTTAAAGCATCATCTACACGATCTTTTTTTTCTTTCATTTCAACTTCAGAAGCAGCTCCGACATAAAGAACAGCTACACCACCAGCTAGTTTTGCAAGACGTTCTTGTAATTTTTCTTTATCATAATCTGATGTAGTAGATTCTATTTGAGCTTTAATTTGATCTACACGAGCTCTTATATCTTTTTTACTTCCCCCTCCATTGACAATGGTAGTATTATCTTTATCTATAATCACTCTTTCTGCTTTCCCCAACATGTGTAGCTTTACATCCTCTAATTTACTTCCTGTTTCTTCAGAAATAACGGTTCCCCCTGTTAATATGGCAATATCCTCCAACATAGCCTTTCTCCTATCTCCAAATCCAGGAGCTTTGATAGCTGCCACTTTCAAAGTACCTCGTATTTTATTGACTACTAATGTAGCTAATGCTTCACCTTCTACTTCTTCAGAAATAATTAATAAAGGTTTACCAGATTGGGCTACAGGTTCCAATATTGGTAACAAATCTTTCATTGCTGCTATTTTCTTATCAGATAATAAAATTTGAGGTTGGTCAAATTCTGTTATCATTTTTTCGGTATTTGTTACAAAATAAGGAGACTGATAACCTCTGTCAAACTGCATTCCTTCAACTACATCTACAGATGTATCTGTACCTTTTGCTTCTTCTACAGTAATAACTCCTTCTTTTCCTACTTTTTCAAAAGCATCGGCTATTAAAGCTCCTGTTTTTTCATCATTATTTGCAGAAATAGAAGCAACTTGTTTTATTTTCTCTGTATTTCCTCCAACTTCTCGAGTTTGTTTTTTTAAATCTAAAATAACAACTTCTAAAGCTTTATCTATACCTCTTTTTAAATCCATAGGGTTAGCTCCTGCTGCCACATTTTTTAATCCTTCTCTAACAATAGCTTGAGCTAACACAGTGGCCGTTGTTGTTCCATCTCCAGCTACATCATTGGTTTTAGAAGCTACTTCTTTTACCATTTGAGCCCCCAAATTTTCTATAGGATCTTCTAATTCTATTTCTTTTGCAACAGTTACACCATCTTTAGTTACTTGAGGTCCACCAAAAGATTTTTGCAATACAACGTTTCTACCTTTTGGTCCCAAAGTCACTTTAACTGCATTTGCTAATGCATCCACACCTTTTTTTAACTTATCTCTCGCTTCAATATCAAATTTAATATCTTTTGCCATAATTTTTTTAGTTTAATAAATTTTTATATAAATGAATTTTCCTGATTTAATAAAAATTATATGATTGCTATAACATCAGATTCTCGCATAATGAGATATTCTTCTCCTTCCCATTTCAATTCTGTACCAGAATATTTACCGTACAAAACTCTATCTCCTTCTTTTAAATTCATAGGTTCATTCTTCTTCCCTTTTCCTACTGCTATTATAGTTCCTTTTTGTGGTTTTTCTTTTGCTGTATCAGGGATAATAATACCTGAAGAGGTTTTTGTTTCAGCAGGATCAGGTTGTACAAGAACGCGATCTGCTAACGGTTTAATCTTTACTTCCATCATATTATAAATAATTTTAAGATTTACGGTTCTAATTCTTACTAAGGAGCCAAAAACATGCCAAATGAAAAAAAAGTGATTTTTTTTTCATTTGAATGATGTTTAATGTCATTATGACATATTTTTTTAACGTTTTGATTTTAACAAAAGATTGAAAAATAGAGTTAAAAAAAATATAACAATAGATAAAAACCAAGTAATATTTTCTAAAAATGTATTTGTTCTTTTAATTCCAAAAAATCTAAAATTTTTTTCCATAAAAGATTGATGAATACTTCCTTTTTTAGGGTTTTGTACTAATATTATTAACGTAAATAAAAAACATATTAAAACAATAAAAAAACTAAGTATAATTATAGATATATTTTCCATATTAAATAAAACTATCAATTATTATTAGATACTAGAATCATTAAATATTTCGCTATATATTCTAACAGTTAATTTATTTATAATTTTATCAATAATTTTTCTTGGAAAAACTTCTTTTATATGATCATAAAATACTTCAGATATAATAAAATCTTTTTCCCAATCATTTTTTGGTTCAGATTTATCTTTATAAAATATTTTTACTGTTATTTTAACTTTTTTATAATCTCCCAATGGATAAGATCCATAATACAAAACTACCCCCTCTAAAACAACATTTCCTTTTTTTAATACTAAATTAGAAGGATTATATTTCGTAATATAATCCTCAATGTTCTTTTTTAAATCAAAAGAAATGGATCTACCAGGTATATTAATCACTTCTGAAAAGTTTCCTATTTCTATTGTTTTTTTTGTGTTAAACAATGATGAAAAAGATGAATGATAGCAACTAATCATCATAGATAAACTAAAAAAGAAAAAAATTTTTTTATAAACCATATTGTTTAATCTTCCTGTATAAGGTTCTTTCTGAAATACCTAATTCTTTTGCAGTTTTTCTTTTTTTTCCATTATTTTTTTTTAAAGCTTTTTGAATAAATTCTATCTCTTTTTTTTGTAAAGAAAAAGAAGACAATTCATTTTTAGATGAATCCTCTTCTATTTCTTCATAATCTGAATCTTCTTCAGATTTAGATGAATCTTCTAACTGAAATATAGAATTACTTCTGTTATGAATCATTTTTCCAAAAACTTTTTCTATAAGATGCTGATTTTTTTCAATAAATCTAGTATTAGAATTATTTTTAATTAATTGAAAAGTAATATCTTTCAAATCATTCAAATTTTTTTTCATATCAAATAAAATTTTATAAAAAAGATCTCTTTCTCTATTATGAATAGATGTAGTTTCTACTACCTTATTATGATTAGAAAAAGATATTGATGGAATATTTTCTGGCGTATATTCTTTTAATTTTTCTACAGAAATTTCACGTTTAGTTTCCATTACAGAAATTTGTTCTATAAGATTTTTCAATTGTCTTATATTACCCGGCCAAGAATAATTTTCTAAATATTTTAAAGATTCTTCAGTAAATGTTATTGGAGGCATATGGTACTTTTCTGCAAAATCATTGGAAAATTTTTTAAATAAAAATTTAATATCGTTTTTACGAAAACGTAAAGGAGGAACATTAATTTGAACTGTATTTAATCTATAATATAAATCTTCTCTAAATTTTCCTTTTTGTATAGATTCTGTCATATTTAAATTAGTGGCAGCAACAATACGTACATTGGTTTTTTGAATTTTAGAAGATCCTACTTTTATAAATTCTCCAGATTCCAATATTCTAAGAAGACGAACTTGCGTAGTCAAAGGTAATTCTCCTACTTCATCCAAAAAAATAGTTCCTCCATATGCTCCCTCAAAATACCCTTTCCGCATGTTAGTAGCTCCTGTAAAGGAACCTTTTTCATGTCCAAAAAGTTCACTATCAATTGTTCCCTCTGGAATAGCACCACAATTCACTGCAATGTAAGTATGATGTTTTCTGCAAGAATATTGATGGATAATTTTTGGTATAAATTCTTTTCCTACTCCACTTTCTCCAAGAACTAATACTGATATGTCAGTGGGAGCAACTTGTATAGCCTTTTCTAAGGCTCTATGCAAAGTATAATCATATCCAATGATTCCAAACTTTTGTTTTATTTTTTGAATAAAAACGGATTCCATGTTTTTATTTTTTTTTACATCATTTACAATGTTTTCCTATTAAAGTTGCAGATGTAATATCTGTTATTTCTACATGAACTAAATCTCCTATATTTAAGGATTTTTTAGGAAAAACCACAATTAAATTTTGTGTATTTCTTCCATACCAATGTTGCTTGTTTCTTTTTGATTCTCCTTCAATCAAAACTTCTTCTATTTTACCCAAATGTTCTTGCATTCTATAAAATGAATGTTGATTTTGTAAATCAATAATTTCTTGTAATCGTCTTTTTTTTATATTTATAGGAACATTATCTTCCAATTTTCTATATGCGTAAGTTCCAGGTCTAGGAGAATAAGAAAACATATAACCATAATTATACTTTATTTCATTCATTAAACTTATAGTTTCTTGATGATCTTTCTCATTTTCATGACAAAACCCAGTCATAATATCATGAGAAATAGAACATTCTGGTATAATATTTCTAATTTGTTTAACTAAAAAAAGATATTTTTCACGTGTATATTTTCTGTTCATTAACTTTAATATTTTATTACTACCAGATTGAACAGGTAAATGAATATGTTTACATATATTTTTGTGTTTAGAAATTACTTTTAATACTTTATCAGACATATCATGAGGATTAGATGTAGAAAATCTAATTCTCATGAAAGGAATTTTTTGAGCTAAAAGATCTAAAAGATGAGAAAAATCTACAATATTTTTTTGATCTTGGATCATATTTTCTTTTTTCCATATATAAGAATCTACATTTTGACCTAAAAGAGTCACTTCTTTATATCCATTATGATATAAATGTTCACATTCTTTAATAATCGAATACGGATCGCTACTTCTTTCTCTTCCTCTTGTAAAAGGAACAATACAAAATGTACACATATTATTACAACCTCTTGTTATGCTTAAAAAAGCAGATATTTTTTTATCATTTTGTTTTGTTTTTATAAAACTTATATCCGAATAAGTTTCGTTTTTTTTAGTAAAATTAAAATACTCTTTTCCCATTATAGAATAATGAATGAAATTAGGTATTTCTCTATAAGAATTCGAATCTACAAAAAAATCTACCATTTTTTTTTTCAAAAAAAATTTTTTGATTTCTTTCGAAAAACATCCTATAATTCCAATCCAAATTTTTTTCTTCTTCTTTTTAAGAAACTTTAACTGTTCCAGTTTTTTTTTTAAAGTTAACTCTGCTTTTTCTCTAATGGAACAGGAATTTAACAAAATTATACTAGCTTTTTCTAAATTTTCAGATAAAACAAAACCATTTTTTAATAAAATAGAATTAATAATATTACTATCTGATATGTTCATTTGACAACCATAATTTTCAATATAAAAACTTTTATCTTTCATATAGATATATTTTCAATAAAAATACATAATGTCATTATGTCATAAAACATATAAAATAATTTTTTTATATACGGAGTATTTTTTTTGCAGAAAAAATCATATTTTTTTTCCCTGTAGATTTTTCTTTAACATTAGAAAGTTTAACCACCGATATCCACTTTTTTCCTTCTTCAGGAAGTGCTTTTACCATTTTTATCACCATATTCATAGAAGGAAAACCAATATCATTGGTAAAATTAGTACCTATTCCAAAACAAGCACTTATTTTTTTTTTGCAAAAAGAAGAAATACAACTTACTTTATATGGGTTAAGATTATCTGAAAATATGATTTTTTTTTTTATAGGATTTATATTGAATTTTTTGTAATGTTTTATAGTTTCTTTAGCAAAAGAAATGGGATCTCCACTATCATGTCTTACTCCTTTAAAAAGGTTTGAAAGTTTTTTATTAAAATTTTTGAAAAAAATTGGGGAAGTATATGTATCTGATAAAGCTATTCCTAATTTTCCTCTATAAATATTTAACCAATTTTCCATTGCTATACGATCTGCTATATTAAATCCGTATTTTGATGCATGAAACATGATCCATTCATGTCCTTGAGTTCCTATTGGTTTTATAGAAAAAATATGAGAAAAATGAACATTACTACTTCCTATAAAAAAAGAATCTCCTTCATTTATTAATGTTTTTAATACTATTTTATGAACTCTGTAAGAGAATCTTCTTCTTGTTCCATATTCTCCAATTTTGACTTTTAATTTTTTATATTTTTCTAATTTTTCTTTTGTAATATTTGTAATTTTTTTTTCGGATATTTTTTTATCTGCGCCTGTTAATTTATAATATAATTCAGACATAATAGCCATTAAAGGAACTTCCCATAAGATCACATTACTCCACAATCCTTCTATATACATTTGTATGTTTTCTCCTTTTTGAAATATGTTTACTTCTTTTGGGTTATATTGGTATTTATTTAAAAAATTTAAATAAGAAGAATCTAAATAAGGACAATTTTTTTCTAAAAAAACTCTTTCTTCATTGGAAAGTTTTAAGTAAGCCATTTTGTTTAAATTTTCTCTCAATATTTTGGAAAAATCTTTAGGGAAAGAGTGTTGTCCTCTATTTATAAATTTATATTTAACTTTTGCAAATGGAAATAATTTAATTACAGCATTTTGCATTGTAAATTTATAAAAATCATTATCCAATAATGATGATACAGCAGAAAAATTATTCATTATATTTATACCCAAAAAAATTTTAAATTTATATTCAAAATAATTAGAAAAATTTTATTTTTGAATCTTTTTTTTTAACTTGCCTTCTACAATAATAAATCAATTATTTAATATTGTTTTTTTTAATACAAGTTATTTATTAGAAAAAATATTTGCCTAAATTTGCTTTTAAAACAATTTATTTTTAATATGGACAATACGAAACTATACGTAGGTAATTTATCTTATGATATGACAGAACAAGAATTGAAAAAACATTTTGAAACTATAGGGGAAGTCACTCATGCAAAGATAATTTTTGATGAAACTACATCAAGTAAAAGAAGTAAAGGTTTTGGATTCATAGAAATGTCTAATGAAGAAAACGCCAAACAAGCTATAGAAAAATTGAATGGAACAGAGTTTATGGGAAGAAATATTATCGTATCTGCAGCTAGACCAAGAGCAAGAAAAGATTATTAGTTTTTATTCACTATGAACATATACGCTTACATCTGTTTTATTTTTTTTTATAATCTTAATCATTAAGATCATTATTATGATGAAATAAAATATCATTCATTCATACAAAATGTAGTATAATCTATGAAAAAATTATATGGAACAGGTGTAGCGTTAATAACTCCTTTTAAAAAGGATGAAAAAGTTGATTTTAATGGACTTGAAAAACTCGTAAAATATGTTTTAGATAATAATGTTGATTATCTAGTCGCATTAGGAACTACAGCGGAAACAGCTACTTTAATAAAGGAAGAAAGAAGGGATATTTTAAGATGTATTCAAAGTGCTAATTATAGAAAATTGCCTTTGATATTAGGAATAGGAGGAAATAACACGAAAAATATTATAGAACAAATAAATAGTATAAAAAACTTATCAGATTTTTATGCTATACTTTCAGTTTCTCCCTATTATAATAGGCCCTCACAAGAGGGAATATATCAACATTTCAAATCTATTTCTGATCATACAGAAGCAAATATTATTCTTTATAATGTTCCTAAAAGAACAGGGTCTAATATTACACCAGAAACTGTTTTACGTCTATCTTTTGATTCAAAAAATATAATAGGAATAAAAGAAGCTTCTGGTAATATTTTACAATCCTATAAAATTTTAAAAAACAAGTCAAAAAATTTTAGTGTAATATCAGGTGATGATTTTATAACTTTGCCTGTTATATTAGGTGGAGGTGAAAGTGTAATTTCCGTTATTGCTCAAGGTTTTCCTAATAAAATATCCGAAATGATCTCTTTAGCGAGAAATAATCGTATAAAAAAATCTTTTTCAATTTTTTATAATATTATGAACTTAATAGATCTTATTTATGAAGAAGGAAATCCTACAGGAATCAAGACTTTTTTGAGTATAATAGGGATATGTGATCCATATGTAAGATTACCACTATTAGTTGGAAGCTCATTTTTAAAAGAAAAGATGTTACATTTATTAAATAAAATAAATAAGTAAAGTAATAAACATTTATGATTAGTGAAAAAATACAAAAAAAATTGATAAAACAATTAAATAGAGAATCAGAATCTTCCCAATTATATTTATATATGGCGTCTTGGGTAGAAAGAAAAGGTTATGAAGGAATATGTCAATTTTTATATGATCATTCAGATGAGGAAAGGATTCATATGTTAAAACTAATTAGATATATTAACAAAAGAGGAGGAAATGTTTTTTTAGATAAAATATCAATTATAAATACAACATACACTTCTCTTAAAGAAATATTTGTAAAGTTATTCGAACATGAAAAAAAAATTTCTAAGGAAATAAATTTTTTGATAGAAATCTCTTTACAAGAAAAAGATTTTTTTACATATAATTTTTTGCAATGGTTTGTTAAAGAACAAATTGAAGAAGAGGCTGTAAGTAAAATGATTTTAGATAAAATAGAATTAATAGGAGAGGATAAAGGGGGTTTATATTTATTTGATAAAGATATGAAAAACTTTCATAAAAAATAACAAGGATAAAAATTATTTTTTATTTTTCACGTAAAAAAAATACTTTAAGAAAATAGAAAAACATGTTATAAAATATATGATAGATTTTATAAAAAATATTAATAATTTTCCGAGGAATACAGAAACTACAAATCGTATTCAATTGGAAAAAAAATCGGGAAAAAATATATATGAAACTATATGTATTTTAGAGAAAATAAGTCAGAAAATTAATAATAAAATTAAAGAAGATTTATATTCTAAATTGGAAGAATTTAATCTTATGAACAAAAATAATTTAGAAGAAATTATTGAAAATAAAGAACAAATTGAGTTATCAAGATTTTATGAAAAATTACCGAAACCAACATCTATTTCTATTCAATTTTTATTGAAAAATAAAATAAAAATTTAATTATTTTATTTTACTTTTGAAATCTCTTATAAATTTATCTAATCCTATATTAGTTAATGGATGATTTAATAAAGAATAAATAACATTTATAGGAGAGGTTATGGCGTGTACACCAATTTTTGCACATTCTATAATATGCAAAGGATGACGTATAGAAGCTGCTAATATTTTTGTTTTGAAATTATAATTATCATATATACTTTTAATTTCTCGTATTAAATTTAATCCATCATTAGAAATATCATCTAATCTCCCTACAAATGGTGAAACATAGCTAACTCCAGCTTTAGCTGCTACTAACGCTTGTCCTGTAGAAAAAATAAGAGTACAATTAGTTCGTATTTGTTTTTTACAAAAATATTGAATTGCTTTTATTCCATTTATTGTCATGGGTATTTTTACCACAATTTTTGAATGTAAAAGAGAAAGTTTTTCTCCTTCTTGAATCATTTCATTATAATTAGAACTAATAACTTCAACACTTACATTTTCATTATTTTTTAAACATTCGCATATAGAAATATAATGTCTTTCAATTTCTTTTTGATTAGAAAGAGATTCTTTTGATACTAAAGATGGATTTGTTGTCACTCCATCCAACATACCTAATGATTTTGCTCTCTTTATTTCTTCTAAATTTGCTGTATCTATAAAAAACTTCATAATTTGAAATTAAACTGACATTATATAAAATTAATATAAAATTAGTTGAACAAATTTATATTATTTTCATAAATAATTTATTATTTTTCTTTATATTTTCATTATTAATTGACATTTTTAATTTTTGTATGATATATGTATTTTGATGTTATCATTTTAGGTGGTGGTCCAGGAGGTTATGTAGCTTCTATTCGTGCAGCACAACTTGGGTTAAAAACAGCTCTTGTAGAAAAAGAATCAATCGGAGGTGTTTGTTTAAATTGGGGGTGTATTCCAACTAAATCACTTTTGAATAGTGCGAAAATTTTACAATCTATAAAAAAAGATGGTGAAATATTCGGAATAAAAAATGAAGATATTGAAATAGATTATCCAAGAATACTTTCTAAAAGTAGAAAAATAGTTGATCAAATAAAAAAAGGAGTTTCATTTTTAATGAGAAAAAATGGAATTCATGTTATTTTAGGAAATGCACAATTGGGAAAAAGAAAAAAAATAGAAATTTTTCAAAAAGAAAAAAGTATAGCAGAACATTCTGCTAAGCATATTGTTATTGCTACTGGTGCAATCCCTAAAATTAATAATACAAAATACCAATATGATGGAAAAAAAATCATAACATATAAAGAAGCATTATCTTTATCTTCTTTACCAAAAAAAATAATAATTGTTGGTTCCGGATCAATAGGTTTAGAATTTGCTTATTTTTATCATTCTATGGGAACAGAGGTTTTTATTTTAGAAAGATGTTCTAAATTGTTTCCTAATGGTGATTATGATATATCTAATCATTTGAAATATTCTTTTTCTAAAAAAGGGATTAAAAATTATGTATCTTCTAATATAAGTAAAATTACTACTTGTACTAATGATAATGAAGTTACTGTCGATATTGAAACATTATCTGGAAATGTTACTTTAAAAGCAGATATTATCCTATATGCAACAGGTGTAACTCCTAATATTAAACATATTGGATTAGAAAAAATAGGAATTCAAATAGAAGAAGGATTCATAGTTGTAGATGATAACTATCGTACGAATATAGATGGATATTACGCTATCGGAGACGTTATTAACACACCATCTTTAGCTCATGTAGCTTCACATGAGGCAATAAATTGTATTGAAAATATAAAAGGTTTAAATTGTCAAAAAATAGATTATAATAATATTCCAAAATGTGTTTATTCACTCCCTGAAATAGCTTCAGTAGGTTATACAGAAAAAGAATCTAAGGAAAAAGGTTTTCAAATTAAAGTAGGAAAGTTTCCTTTTAGTGCTTCAGGTAGAGCAATTACTGATGATAATACTGACGGTTTTGTAAAAGTAATTTTTGATGATAAATATGATGAATGGTTAGGATGTCATATGATAGGAAATCATGTTACAGATTTAATTTCAGAAGTAGTAGTTGCTAGAAAGTTAGAAGGAACTAGTCACGAAATATTAGGGAGCATACATCCTCATCCTTCGTTGAATGAATCCATAATAGAAGCTATAGCTCATGCTTATGGTAAAGCAATTCATTTATAAAAATCTTCGTTGATAATATAGATTACCCTTTTTTTATTTTACATATCCACATATAACTAACAATGTTAGTTTTTTTGTTCTTAATATAAAATTATTATATGTAGTTTTTTTTTGCATGAAAATTTTTATTGTTCTATGATACATATTATATTATTTGGACCACCAGGTTGTGGAAAAGGAACTCAAGCTAAAATTATATCAAATAAATTTGGTTTCATACACTTGTCTACTGGAATTATATTTAGAAATCATATAAAAAGAAAAACTAATCTAGGAAAATTAGCTAGTTTTTATATAAATCAAGGGACACTGGTACCTGATATAATTACTATAAATATGTTTAATATAGAAATTAAAAAACACATTAAAGCGAAAGGAATTATTTATGATGGATATCCTAGAACTAAAAATCAAATTTTTTCTTTAGAAAAAGAATTACATAAATTTTGTTTAGGAAAAATAAATATAATTTTCTATTTTTTCATACAAAAAAATTTAATAATAAATAGATTGTTGAAAAGAGGTAAAACTAGTTATCGTGATGATGACACGGATATTATTACAGTTAAAAGAAGAATAAAAGAATATGATAAAAAAACTTCTTTAATATGGGATAACCATAAATGGAAAAATAGTATAATAAAATTAAACGCTTCCTTGTCTGTAGATGAAATTTCTGTTTTTATGGAAAAAAAAATTCTAAATCTTTTATATTAATTATGGAAAATTGTTTTATTGATTTTATAAAAATTTTTTGTAAAAGTGGGGATGGAGGTTCTGGATATGTTCATTTTCATAGAGATAGATTCATAAAAAGAGGAGGGCCTGATGGAGGAACAGGAGGAAAAGGAGGAGATATTATTTTTCAAGGAAATTCTCATATTCATACTTTTTTGCATCTAAGATATCATAAACATTGGATAGCTAAATCCGGATTATCAGGAAAAAAAAATAATATAACTGGAGCAAATGGAAAAGATTTATTAATAGAAGTTCCTATAGGAACTGTGGTAAAAGATGAAAAGAAAAATATAATAATGGAAATAACCGAAAATTTTCAAAAAAAAATCCTATTTAAAGGAGGAACGGGAGGAAAAGGGAATGCTTTTTTTAGAAATTCAATTTCTCAATCTCCTTGTTATGCACAATCTGGAATTAAAACAAAAGGAAATTGGGTTTTTTTGGAATTAAAAATTTTATCAGATGTAGGATTTATAGGTTTTCCCAATACTGGAAAATCTACTTTACTTTCTACAATTACAAATGCAAAACCAAAAATAGGAAATTTTTCTTTTACGACTAAAAAACCACATATTGGTGTGGTGAAAGTAAATTTTAATTCTTTTCTGGCATCTGATATTCCTGGAATAATAGAAAAAGCATCTGAAGGTAGGGGGTTGGGGCATTCTTTTTTAAGGCATGTAGAACGAAATTCTGTTTTATTATTTTTAATTTCTTCAGATACAAAAGATAAAAAAAAAGAATATTTAACTTTATTAAACGAGTTGGGAAGATTTAATTTAAATCTTTTGAAGAAAAGACATTTATTAGCAATATCTAAATCGGATTTGATAAACAATGAAGAAAAACAGAAAATAAAAGACTTTTTTTTAAAATTGGAGGAAAATATTGTTTTTATTTCTTCTTTTACAAAAGAAGGGATACCTGAGTTAATAGAGGAATTATGGAATTTAATCAGAAAAAAAAAATGAAATAATCAAGAATAAAATAATTTTTGTTTTACTATATCTTGATCTATATTTAACGTAGATTGAACATTTTCTATATCAAACATATAATCCAAAAATATTTTTTCACAAAATGTTCGTAATCCTCTAGCACCTAGACCTAGGTGAAATGCTTTATCTACTATAATATTTAATGCTTCATCTGTAATATTTAAAGAAATATGATCCATGTTAAATAATGTTTGATATTGTTTTATTAAAGCATTTTCTGGTTCGACTAGAATTTTCTTTAGCGTATTTTTACTTAGTGGATCTAAATAAGTTACAATGGGAAATCTACCTATAATTTCAGGAATTAATCCAAATTTTTTTAAATCTTCAGCTATAATATTTTTTAGATAATTTTTTTCGGAATATTTTTTTCTTTTTTCTTGATTTTGGACAAAACCTATAGATGTTTTTTCTATTCTATCAGAAATAATTTTTTCTATACCATCAAAAGTTCCTCCAGCTATAAACAATATGTTGTTAGTGTTTATTTGTATCATTTTTTGATCCGGATGTTTTCTTCCACTTTGAGGTGGAACATTAACGATAGCTCCTTCCAATATTTTCAGTAACGCTTGTTGTACACCTTCACCAGATACATCTCTAGTTATAGAAGGATTATTATTTTTTCTAGAAATTTTATCTATTTCATCTAAAAAAATAATTCCTTTTTCAGCAAAGTTTACATTGTAATCAACAGATTGTAATAATCTGGTTAAAACAGATTCTACGTCTTCTCCCACATATCCTGCTTCAGTTAGAGAAGTTGCATCGGCTATAGCGAAAGGTACTTTTAAAAGTTTAGATATACTTTTTGCTAATAAAGTTTTTCCTGTTCCTGTTTTTCCAATTAACAATACATTAGATTTATCTATTTCTATGTTTGTGTTATTTTGATTTTGTTTTTTAATACGTTTATAATGATTATAAACAGCTACAGATATGATTTTTTTTGCTTCATTTTGTTCCACAATATATTTATCTAGAAAAGATTTAATTTCTCTGGGTTTTTTAATTTTTATAAATTCACTATTATTTTCACTAGTTTTATGATTATTTTTTACCCAAAATTTTTGGTGAATTATAGAATAAGTTTTTTCTATACATAAATTACAAATATGCCCATTAATTCCTGATATAAGAAATGTAATATCATTTTTATTCCTTCCACAAAAATTACATTTTTCTTCCATAAGTTACCCAATCCTTATTTTTTTTGATATCAATGATATATCTGTATGTATCTGTATGTAATTGTATATAATTAATAATGATAATATAATATAATAAAAAAAAAGGAGCAAGCTAAACTACATACACATCGCTACAACCTAAATACCTTTGCTGTGTTCCCACCCTGGAGGAGTTTTATAGGGAGCTGATTGCGTAGGACTTGCTCCAGTTTGGTAAATATAAAAAAAAAATCATAAATTCCCGTTTTTTGAATAAGAATTATATTTTCTACATTTTATTTTTTTTTATTTGATGGAAACAAAATATATTTTTGTTACAGGAGGGGTAACCTCTTCCTTAGGAAAAGGAATCGTTTCAGCTTCTTTGGGTATGTTATTAAAAGCTAGGGGATATAAAGTTTCAATATTAAAATTAGATCCTTATTTTAATATAGATCCGGGAACTTTAAATCCTTATGAACACGGTGAATGTTTTGTTACTCAAGATGGAGCCGAAACAGATTTAGATTTAGGACATTACGAACGTTTTTTAAATCAATCTACAACAAAAGAGAACAATGTGACATCGGGTTTAATATACAAAACTGTAATAGATAATGAAAGAAAAGGGTTTTATTTAGGAAAAACAGTACAAGTTATTCCTCATATTACTAATGAGATAAAAAGACGTATTAAAATTTTAGGAGAATCCAATAATTATGATATTATTATTACTGAAATAGGGGGTACTGTAGGTGATATAGAGGTTTTACCTTATGTTGAATCAGTACGTCAATTAAGGTGGGAATTAGGAAAATTTAATGGTTTAATTATTCATTTGACATTACTTCCACATATCACAGTTACTGGAGAGATCAAAACAAAACCAACACAACATTCTGTTCGAAATTTAATGGAAAACGGAATACAAGCAGATATTATAGTTTGTAGAACAGAAAAACATATATCTGATAATGTTAGAAAAAAACTAGCCTTGTTTTGCAATGTAAAACCTGAGTACGTTATTGAATCAATAGATACTAAAATTATCTATGAAATTCCTTGTTTATTGCATATACAAAATTTTGATGAAGTTGTACTAAATCGTTTAAACTTATCTACTATTACTATTCCAAATTTAAAAAAATGGAAAATTTTTATTAAAAAATACAAAAATCCAAAATATGAAATCAAAATAGCATTAGTTGGAAAATATGTTTCTTTACATGATTCTTATAAATCAATTACAGAAGCTTTAATTCATGCAGGAACAAATAATGAAACTTATGTTGATATAAAATGGATTTATTCAGAAATGATCAAAGAAAAAAATATAAAAAGATATTTTAAAGGAATCTCAGGAATTTTAGTAGCTCCAGGTTTTGGTAATCGAGGAATAGAAGGAAAAATACTTGCAGCAAAGTATGCAAGAGAAAATGAAATACCATTTTTTGGAATATGTTTAGGTATGCAAATTGCCGTAGTAGAATTTGCTAGAAATGTATTAGGTTTGAAAAAAGCAGAAAGTCATGAAACCAATCCAAACACATCTCATCCAGTAATAAATTTAATGAAAAAACAAAAAAAATTAACAAATATAGGAGGAACAATGCGTTTAGGAAATTGGAAATGTTCTCTTACAGAAGGATCTAAATTATTTTCTATATATGGAGGAAAAAAAGAAATTTTCGAAAGACACCGTCATAGGTATGAATTTAATAATAATTATTTGGAATGTTTTTCCAATGCTGGAATGAAAGCTGTTGGAATAAATCCAGAGACAGGATTGGTGGAAGCTTTAGAATTAGAAAATCATATTTTTTTCTTAGGTGTTCAATATCATCCAGAATATCAAAGTACAGTAACTAATCCACATCCTCTGTTTACTAGTTTCATACAAGTATCCACCAATACAGATTATCAGAATTCTTATTGTATATGAATAAAAATTTAGATTACAATTCTATAATAGGATTAACTCTTATATTGTTTGTTTTAATTTTTTTTACTTATTTAAATAACAATGTTAATTTTAATTCTAACAACAATAACAAATTAAGTTATAATCATCAAGAATTTTCAAAAAAAAAAGAATTTTCTTTTACGAAAAACAGAAAAAAAAATGATTTTTTTTTGTTAGAAAATAATGTTTTAAAAATTAAAATATCTAGTTTAGGAGGGTATATTAATGAATTACTTTTAAAAAAATATAAAGCATACGATTCTTCATTATCTCATCATGGTAAAAATCTTTATTTAATAAATAATTCTAATTTTTTATATAAATTATCTTTTTTTAATAATAAAGGACTAAATATTAATACAGATACTTTATATTTTCAACCTGTATCATTGGAAAATAATAAAGTATCAGGAATTAAGACTCTCATAATGAGAGCTAAAAATCCTTATGGAAAAGGTTTTTTAGACTACATTTATACAATAGGAGAAAAAAATCAGTATGATATTGGTTTTTCTATTCGAACTAAAGATTTTTCTTCTTTAGGAGAATATAGATCTTATATTAATTTAGAACATAAAATTATTTCTCTAGAAAAAGATAGAAATTGGGAAAACTCTTATACTCAAGTATATTATTCTACATCTAATAATGATGACTTGAACAATTTTACTTCTGTAAAATATTTATCTGAAAAAAAAACGGAAGATAAAAATATATATGGTGTAAATTGGATTGCGGATAAACAACAATTTTTTTCTTTCATATTTATTCCAGATAAAATATTAAAAAATGTTTTTGTTCGATCTGAAAATTTTTCTTCAGGATCTTTTCTAAAAAGAATCCAAATGAAAACATTTATAAATACGGTAAAAAATGAGGAATTTTATTTTTCTTTTCGTTTGTATTTTGGTCCTTTGGACTTAAATTTATTAAAAAAATACCAAAATGGATTTGAAAATATTATTCCCTTTGGGTGGGGATTTCTTAAGTGGATTAATAAATATTTTTTTTTAGTAATTTTCCAATTTTTGGAAAAAACAAATTTAAATTATGGTGTTATTATTATTTTAATGACTATAGTTGTAAAACTAATATTATCTCCAATTACATATAAACAGTATAAACTAAGTGCTATGATGAAATTGATACGTCCGGAGATAGAAAAGTTAAATGATAAATATAAAGGAGATATTTTAAAAAAACAAAGAGCCATAATGGAATTATATCATAATGTAGGAATTAATCCAATGTCTGGATGTATTACTACATTGTTTCAAATTCCTATTTTCTATTCTTTATTTAAATTTTTTCCTACTATAATTAATTTAAGAGGGAAATCATTTTTATGGGTAGAAGACCTTACTTCATATGATTCGATTTTAAAATTACCTTTTTTTATTCCTTTTTATGGAAATCATGTAAGTTTACTAACTTTACTATATTCTTTAGCTCTATTAATTTATACTAAGTTAAGTAATGATGGTAGAAAAGATTTTTCTCAAAATGAAAATGATTCTTCTATTCCTGACATGAATTTTATATTATATTTAATGCCTGTAATAATGCTATTGTTCATAAATAGTTATGCTTCTGCTTTATCTTTATATTATTTTACGTCTAATATAATTAACATTGGATTTTTCTTTTTTATTAAAGAATTTATGTTAAACAAAAACAAAGTTTTTATATATAAAAATTCAAGAATAATAAAATAAAATAAATGGAAAAATGTAAAAATTTTATTTCTTTTTGATCAAAAAAATCAATTTTTTTATCGAATTCTATAAGTAAAAATCCTTGATCATTTATAGATCTTATGATACCTGAAATATAATTATTTGTTTTATAAATATAAAATAGAGAATTTTTATCTTTTAAATATAAATGATTAATATAATATTCTCGTATAAATTTTTCTCCATAAATTGTAAAAAGAAAATATTCTTTTTGAATAAAAAAAATAATCTTATAAAAAAGATAATCTAAATCAAAATTAATATTAAAAATTTCTTCTAGTGAAGAAGCATTCCATTCTCTTTTTAATTTTTTATGATTGACATTTAAACCTATACCACTAATCACTGTGTGAATTTTTTTTGAAAAAATGCTGTTTTCTATTAAAATTCCTCCTACTTTTTTTTCGTTTATAATTATATCATTAGGCCATTTAATCCAAATTTGTTCTTTATTTTTTGAGTTATAACATTCAGATAAAATTTTATGTATAGCATTACTTATAATAATATTTATGATATATATTTTTTTTATGTGTAAAACCTGAATGGGTTTAAAAATAATACTAAAAGTTAAATCCTTCTTTTTTTCTGTATACCATAAATTATTATTCATTCCTACTCCTTTTGTTTGATTTATTGTCCAAATAACTATCCAATTGTATTTTTTACATTTTTCATGAATATATTTTTTTGCATATTGATTCGTAGAATCAATTTCTTTTAATAAAATTAGATTTATAGGCCAGATAAATTTTTTCAAAATATTTTATATTGAAAGATATAACTTCTTTTTCTTTAAAAACGAAAACCTTATTTTTGTTTTTTAGATTAAAGGAATAAAATACTAAAAATAGTAAAAAATAATTTTGTTTTGCTTTTAGATAAAATCATAGAAGGTATTCAAGTGGTTAAAGGAGAAGATATATCCATTATAAATTTAGAAGATAATACAAATTTTATTTGTGATTATTTTGTTATTTGTAATGGAGAATCACATAATCAAGTGTATGCTATTTCTCAATCTATAGAAAAAATAACGATTGATAAATTAAAAGAAAAACCTTGGCATATAGAAGGTTTGAAAAATAAAGAATGGATTTTGGTTGATTATATTTCTATTGTTGTTCACATTTTTAAAAAACAACTAAGATCATATTATAATATAGAGAATCTCTGGAATAAGAATTCTCAAAAAAAAATTAGGCAAAACTTATAGTATGATAAATAAAAAAATAAAAAGTAAGAATAATTTTTTTTGGGTATATGCAGTTATATTTGCTATATTTTTGGGTATATTTTTTTTCAAATCTTCTTTTTCTAATCCACGTAAAATAGATCAAGATACCTTTTTTGATATCCTGTCAAAAGGAGAAGTGCAAAAAATTGTAGTAAAACATAGAGAAACAGTATATGTTTACTTAAAAAAAGAATTTTTTTCATTTAACAATCACAATCCGCCTCGGATTAATAAAAATGACGAATATGAAAAAAGATTTATAACACAACCATTACAATATGAATTTGAAATAGGAGACTTACAATTTTTTCAAAAAAAATTTGAAGAATATAAAAAAAAATATAATCTAAGCACTATAATTGATTTTAAAAACCAACAAGAATATACCATAACTAAATTTTTATTTGATTATGGAATGTTTTTTATATTGTTAATTATTTTTTGGATTTTTTTATTTAAAAGAATTGGATCTACCAGTGGAGGACCTGGAAGTCAAATATTTAATATTGGAAAATCTAAAGCTAAGTTATTTGATGAGAATGATAATGTAAAAATCACATTTAAAGATGTTGCTGGATTAGAAGGAGCTAAAGAAGAAGTTCAAGAAATAGTGGAATTTTTAAAAAGCCCTCAAAAATATACTAAACTTGGAGGAAAAATTCCTAAAGGAGCATTACTTATAGGTCCACCAGGAACGGGAAAAACTTTATTAGCAAAAGCTGTAGCAGGAGAAGCAAAAGTTCCGTTTTTTTCTTTATCAGGGTCGGATTTTGTGGAAATGTTTGTAGGTGTAGGAGCTTCTAGAGTGAGAGATTTATTTGAAAAAGCTAAAGATAAATCTCCATGTATAATTTTTATTGATGAAATAGATGCTATAGGGAGAGCTCGTGGAAAAAGTAACATAGCTGGATCAAATGATGAAAGAGAAAATACTTTAAATCAACTTTTAACAGAAATGGATGGTTTTGGAACTCATACTAATGTAATTGTATTAGCTGCCACCAATAGATCTGATATCTTAGATAAAGCTTTACTCCGTCCTGGTCGTTTTGACCGTACTATATTAGTAGATCCACCTGAATTAAATGAAAGAAAAGAAATATTTTGTGTACATCTTAAAAAACTTGTATTATCTGATAACGTAGATACAGATTTTTTAGCAAGACAAACTCCAGGATTTAGTGGAGCAGATATAGCTAACGTTTGTAATGAATCAGCACTTATTGCTGCAAGAAAAAATAGATCTAAAATAGAAAATCAAGATTTTCTTGATGCAATAGATCGTATTATTGGAGGTTTAGAAAAAAAGAATAAAATTATAAAACCAAATGAAAAAAAACGAATTGCTTATCATGAAGCTGGACATGCTATAATAAGCTGGTTGCTAGAACACGCTGCACCTTTAGTAAAGGTTACTATAGTTCCAAGAGGAAGATCTTTGGGATCAGCATGGTATCTTCCAGAAGAAAGACAATTAACAACTCCAGAACAAATGAAAGATGAAATATGTGCATTATTAGCAGGAAGGTCAGCAGAAGAGATTATTTTTAGTAGTATTTCTACTGGAGCTCTAAATGATCTAGAAAGAGTTACTAAACAAGCTCAATCTATGGTAGCTATTTTTGGATTGAATGAAAGAGTTGGAAACGTTTCTTATTATGATTCTACAGGACAAAATGAATTATCTTTTTCTAAACCTTATAGTGAAAAAACAGCTCAAATTATAGATGAAGAAATATCTAAAATTATAACAGAACAATATCAAAGAGCTAAAGATATATTGAAAAATAATGAAAAAAAATTAAACATACTGGCTAATAAATTATTAGAAAAAGAAGTCATATTTAGAGATGATTTGAAAAAAATCTTTGGAGAAAGACCTTATTCTGATGAAATAGGTGATATCTTAAGAAATACTGTTAGTAACATATCTTCTTTATGAGATTTATTGATTTTAAATTTGAAAATAATAATGAAAAAAAAAAATATTCTAATTTTATAATTAGATTTTTAACTGGATTAATCTATGTTGTTTTCATTATTTTTTCTATTGAAAAGGGAGAAAAAATCTTTAGAATGACAATGATGATATTATCTTTTTTTTGTCTATTTGAGTTTTTATTAATATTAAAAACAAAAAAATTTTTAATCAAAATCACTTCTTTATTTCTTTTATTTTCTATTTTTATAGATTTTATGATAGAAGAAAAAAAAGGATTAATTTCATATTTAATTTTTTTTATTCCCTATTCCATAATTTTTCTTATGATTCAATTATTTTCTGAAAAAAATTCGGATAAAGAAAAAATAATACAAACTAGTTATCTAATTTTTGGATTAGTATATATTATACTTCCATTTTATTTAGCGTCTTACATATATACTATACACAATGGAAAAAAATTAATTTTAGGTGTATTTATTTTAATATGGACAAATGATTCTTTATCCTATTTAATAGGAAAAAAATGGGGAAAAAGAAAAATATCTATATCTATTTCTCCAAAAAAATCAATAGAAGGTGCCATTGGGGGGTTGTTTTTTTGTATAGTATTAGGATTTTATTTATATAAAACATGGGGAAATAAATATTGGTTTATTTTATCTTTTATCATTCCCATTTTTTCTACTATTGGTGATTTTGTAGAGTCCAGTATTAAAAGATCCTTTTATGTAAAAAATTCAGGAACTTTTTTTCCTGGACATGGTGGCTTTTTAGATAGATTAGATAGTTTTATTTTTGTAATTCCTATTGTAGCCACTGTAGTCATCAGTTTCATTTATATTTTCTAATATATTATAGAAATATATTATAACAATTTTCATGATTTTTCTATAAAATAAAATTTTTATAATCATGATTCATAAAGAAGGAATTACATTTTTAGGATATACATTAGTGATAATATTATTATTAATAATTTTTTCTTTTCTTTTATTTTCCAAATTAATTTGTATTTTCATATCAATTTTTTTTATTGTTTTTTATCTTTTTCTAATTCTTTTTTTTAGAAATCCGAAAAGAAAATTTAATGAAATTAATGATAATGGAAATAAAGAAATAATTATTTCTCCTGCTGATGGAAAAATCTTGAAAATACAAAAAGTTTTTGAAAATGAATTCTTAAAAAAGAAATGCATATGTATTTCTATTTTTATGTCTCCTTTTAATGTACATGTAAATAGATTTCCTGTTTCTGGAAAAATTATTTATGTAAAATATCATCCTGGAAAATATGTAATAGCTTGGTTACCTAAATCATCTTCATATAACGAACACACAACAACAGTTGTAAAAACTAATAAAGGAGAAAAAATATTATTTCGTCAAATAGCCGGTTTTCTGACTAGACGTATTATTCTTTATGCAAAAAAAAACTCTATAGTTAAAAAAGGAGATGAATTTGGGTTTATTAAGTTTGGATCTAGGGTAGATATTTTTTTACCATTATATTCTATAATTTTAGTGAAAAAGGGAGAAAAAGTCATTGGAGGTATCACTAAAATTTCCACCATTCCTTCCATATAACTCCCTTTATTTTATTGATTCTTTATTTTACTTCTTCATAATCTACATCTTGTATATTTTCATTTCCTTTGCTGCTTTTTTCTTCATTTTCTTTTTTATTTGATTGATTATTCTTATTTGTATTTTTTGTATTATATATTTCTTGAGAAGCTTTGTTCCAAGCTTCGTTTAATTTTTTCATATAATCTTCAATGACAACAAAATCTTTTTTAGAATGAGCTTCTTTCAATTTTTTTAAACAATCTTCTATACTTTTTTTATTATTATCAGATAATTTATTACTATAATCTTTTAATTGTTTTTCAGATTGGAAAATCTGATTGTCTGCAGCATTTAATTTTTCTATTTCTTTTTTTACTTTTTCATCTTTTTGAGCGTTTTCTTTTGCCTCTTTTTTCATTTTTTCTATTTCCTCTTGATTTAAACCAGAAGAGGTTTCAATACGTATAGATTGTTCTTTTCCTGTACCTTTATCTTTTGCAGAAACATTAAGTATTCCATTAGCATCTATATCAAAAGTAACCTCAATTTGAGGAATACCTCTAGGTGCTGGAGCTATATCTACTAAATCAAAACGTCCTATTTCTTTATTATCATTAAACATAGATCTTTCACCTTGACCCACACGTATAGTTACTGCTGATTGATTATCAGATGCTGTAGAAAATATTTCAGATTTTTTAGTGGGAATTGTTGTGTTAGATTCAATAAGTCTAGTGAAAACTCCTCCCAAAGTTTCAATTCCTAAAGATAGAGGGGTTACATCTAATAATAATACATTTTGCACATCTCCTGTTAATACTCCTCCTTGTATAGCAGCTCCAATAGCTACAACTTCATCTGGGTTTACTCCTTTAGATGGTTTTTTTCCAAAAAATTTTTCTACTTCTTCTTGTACTTTTGGAATACGAGTTGATCCTCCAACTAAAATTACCTCGTCTATATCTTCAGTTGTTAGGCTTGCATCTTTTAATGCTTTAGAACAAGGATTAATAGAACGTTGTATTAGATTTTCTGATAATTGTTCAAATTTTGAACGAATTAGAGTTAACACTAAGTGTTTAGGACCTGATTCAGTTGCTGTAATATAAGGAAGGTTTATTTCTGTTTGATTGGAAGAAGATAATTCTATTTTTGCCTTTTCTGAAGCTTCTTTCAAACGTTGTAAAGCCATAGGATCTTTTCTAAGATCTAGTCCCTCCTTAAATTTGAATTCATTCGCTAGATAATTAATAATAACTTGATCAAAATCATCTCCTCCTAAATGAGTATCACCATTAGTAGATAAAACTTCAAAAACTCCATCTCCTAATTCCAAAATAGAAACATCAAAAGTTCCTCCTCCTAAGTCATATACAACTATTTTTTTATTTTGATTACTTTTATCCAAACCATACGATAAAGCAGCAGCAGTAGGTTCATTTATAATTCTTTCGACTTTTAAACCGGCTATTTCTCCTGCTTCTTTAGTAGCTTGCCTTTGTGCATCATTAAAATAAGCAGGTACCGTAATTACAGCTCTATCTACTTCTTCTCCTAAATAATCTTCAGCTGTTTTTTTCATTTTTTGCAAAATCATTGCAGATATTTCTTGTGGAGCATATAGTCTTTTTTCTATATCAACACGAGGGGTATTATTTCCTCCTTTTATAACTTTATAAGGTATATGTTTTAATTCCTCAGTAACTTCTGAATACATTCTTCCCATAAATCTTTTTATTGAGAAAATAGTTTTTTGTGGGTTGGTTACTGCTTGTCTTTTAGCAGGATCTCCTATTTTTCTTTCTCCCCCTTCTACAAAGGCTACTATAGATGGAGTTGTTCTTTTTCCTTCTGAATTAGGGATAACAACAGGATCATTGATCTCCATTACAGCAACACAAGAATTTGTTGTTCCTAAATCTATTCCTATAATTTTACTCATTTTGTTACGTTTTTTCGTATGTTAGTTTCATTATAACACTCCAATCATTATGCCATAATGAAAATGAAACTCAATAAATAATAAGGAAGAGAATGTATGACAATAAAAAGCTTTTATAAAAAAATTTTTTTATGACAAAAAGTCATTTATGAAAATTTTTAAAATTTCTTATATTAATAAATTCAATAACAATAATATGAATTATTTGAGTTTAAAAACAATTTCAGCTAAAAAAAGTATGATAGTAAGATCATGGATAATCATAGATGCAACAAATCAAATCTTAGGAAGATTATCTAGTAAAATTTCTTGTATTATAATGGGAAAACATAAACTTTTTTTTTCACCGCATATAAATTGCGGTGATCATGTCATAGTCATTAATTCTAATAAAATTCAAATGACTGGAAAAAAATGGAATAATAAAAAATATATTTATTATAGCGGTTACCCAGGTGGGCAAAAAATAACTTCTATTCAAAATTTATTTAACAAAGATTCAAGAATGATAATATATAAATCAGTTAAAGGTATGTTACCTAAAAATCGTTTAGGACGATTAATGTTAAAAAATTTACATGTATATCAAGAATCTGAACATAAACATAAAGCTCAAAATCCAATATTACTAAAATTAAAAAAATTATGATCCATTCTATAGGAAGAAGAAAAAGATCTCTTGCTCGTTTATATTTAAAAGTAGGAAATGGATTAATACTTGTTAATTCTAAAAAATTGGTCCAATATTTTCCAACATATCTTCATCATAAGATACTATATCCTATTGAAATAGTAGAAAAAAATAATCAGTTTGATATAGATGTAAAAGTTTTTGGAGGGGGATATAATGGACAGGCAGAAGCAATTCGACTTGCTATATCTCGTGCGCTTTGTCAGTTCGATATAAAAAATAGAAATAAACTAAAATCTGAAGGTTTGTTGACACGCGATTCTAGAGAAGTAGAAAGGAAAAAATTTGGTCAAAAAAAAGCTAGAAAAAAGTATCAGTTTTCAAAACGTTAAGAAATAAATAAAATTAACAAAATATAATGAAAATCAATACTCAAGATTTATTGAAAGCCGGAGTCCATTTTGGACATATTGCACGAAAATGGAATCCTAATATGCGCCCTTTCATTTTTATGAAAAAAGGAGGAATTCATATTATAGATTTATCAAAAACAATTTCAAAATTAGAGGATGCTTGTAATGCATTAAAAAAAACAGTAAAAAATGGAAAAAAAATATTGTTAGTAGGAACAAAAGCTCAAGCCAAAGAAAAAGTTTTTGTTTATGCTAAAAGCATAAACATGCCTTGCATAACAGAAAGATGGTTGGGTGGGTTATTGACTAATTTCACAACAATTCGTAAATCTGTGAAAAAGATGAATAATATAGAAAAAATGAAAAAAAATGGAACTTTTAATACTTTATCTAAAAAAGAAAGATTATTAATTGATCGATTATATGCTAAATTATATAAAAATTTAGGAAGTATTTCTAATATGAACCAGATACCAGGTGGTATTTTTTTAGTAGATCCAAATAAGGAAAAGATAGCTTTAACTGAAGCTAAAAAACTAAAAATACCTGTTTTTGCTATGGTGGATACAAATACGGATCCTAGTAATATTCAATACCCTATTCCATCTAATGATGATTCTTCTAAATCTATAGATATTATTTTAAGATTTGTATCGGAAGCCATAAAACATAGTATTTCTAGAGAAATAAAAAATTCTATTAATAAAAAATTATGAAAATCTCTGTACAGAAAATTAACGAACTTAGAAAAATAACAGGAATTGGGATTATGGATTGCAAAAAAGCTTTAATAGAATCTAAAGAAAATATTGATGAAGCAATTCGTTTTTTAAGAAAAAAAGGAGAAAAAATAGCAATTAATCGTTCATTATTTCAAATGAAAGAGGGAGCTGTTATTGCCTCTGTTAATAATAATCGGTCTTATGGAACAATCATAGGAATTAGTTGTGAAACTGATTTTTTATCTAAAAGTTTTGAATTTTTGGATTTTTTATCCGTTCTTTCAAAACAATCGTTATTATTCAATAATAAAGTTGATTTTTTATACAGTTCGTATAATAAATATGAAAGTATTCAAAAAATGATTGTAAATCAAATGGGTGTTTTTGGAGAAAAATTAGAGTTAAAAATTTTTGAAAAAATAGACTCTCCGTTTGTTATGGATTATACTCATAATACTAATAAAATTGCAGCATTAGTTGGTTTTTCGAAAAAAGTAATCATACCTGTAGCTAAAGATATAACAATGCATATAGCTGCTATGAATCCTATAGCCATTAATAAAGACGAAATTCCTAATTCACTAATAAATGAAGAAATTAGAATTCTTGAAGATCAGATTAAAAAAGAAAATAAACCCAATTTCATAAAAGAAAAAATAATTCAGGGTAAAATTGAAAAATTCATATTAGAACATACTTTATTAAATCAAAGATTGATAAAAAATAATCAAATAACTGTTCAAGAATATTTAAATAAGCATGATAAAAATTTAAAAATAAATCTTTTTAAAAGAATAAGAATTTAACTGGATGAAAAAATTAATGTTAATAATTTTAGACGGATGGGGGATTTCTTCCTGTAAAAATCATTACTCTTCTGCAACAAAACAAGCTTTCACTCCATTTATTGATTTTTGTTCTAAAAATTACCCTTATAGTGAATTGAAGGCTTCAGGATATGATGTTGGGTTACCTAAGGGGCAGATGGGAAACTCAGAAGTGGGGCATATTAGTTTAGGATCTGGACGTAAAGTCATTCAAAGCTTAGAAAAAATTAATATTTCTATAAAAAATAATTCTTTCTTTAAAGAAGTATCTATTCTTTTTGATAAAATTTCTGTTTCTAATAAAAGAATCCATTTCATTGGATTATTATCTGACGGTGGAGTTCATTCACATATGAATCATCTTTTCTATTTACTTAAAATTTCTCATAAGAAAAAAATAAAAAATGTTTTCATTCATATTTTTACAGATGGAAGGGACTCTTCTCCTAAGAAGAGTATTTTTTATATAAAAAAACTTTTAAATATAACCGAACAATATGTTGGAAGATTATCTTCTGTTATTGGAAGGTATTATGCTATGGATCGTAATCATAAATGGGAAAGAACTAAAAAAGCGTATAATGCAATGGTACATTCAGATGGTTTCTATACTCAGAATATCATTTCATGTATTGAAAAATTTCATAACAATGGAATTACAGATGAGTTTTTACCTTCTTTAATAATTGTTGATGAAAATAATACTCCTATTTCAAAAATAAAAGATGGAGATGTTGTTTTTTGTTTTAATTTTCGTCCTGATCGTTCCAGGCAAATTACAGAACTTTTAACGGAAAAAAATATTTTTTTTTCAGAAAAAAAGAAATTAAATATATTTTATATAACGATGACTTGTTTTAATCCTAAATATAAGGACATACATGTTATTTTCAAAGAAGAAAATCTATCAAACACTTTAGGAGAAGTTTTAGAACAAACGGGAAAAAAACAAATACGTATTTCTGAAACAGAGAAATATCCACATGTTACTTTCTTTTTTTCAGGAGGAAGAGAAACTCCTTTCAATCGGGAAGTGAGAATTTTATGTGAATCACCTAAAGTTTCTACTTATGATCTAAAACCTGAAATGAGTGCAGAAAATATTGTAAAAAAAATTATTCCTGAATTAAAAAGAAAACAAACAGATTTTATTTGCTTAAATTTTGCTAATCCAGATATGGTAGGACATACTGGTAAAATGAAAGAAACAATAAAAGCGTGTGAGTTTGTTGATAAATATGTGAAATGGTGTTCTGAAGAGGCTATAAGAAATTTATACACGGTTATTATAGTAGGGGATCATGGAAATGCAGATTATATGATAAATCCAGATGGAACACCTCATACAGCTCATACTACATCTTTAGTCCCTTTTATACTCTTAGATAGAGATATAAAGAAACAAAATATTCTTTTGAAGAAAGATGGATCATTATCAGATGTAGCGCCTACTATTTTACAATTGATGAGGTTACCTATCCCTAAAATTATGACTGGAAAATCCATGATTATAAAATATTTTTAATAATTAAATTTTGATACAATTAAAAACTATTGAAGAAATAATTTTAATCAAAAAAAGTGCTTTTTTGGCTTCTCAAACATTAGGAATGTTAGCTAAAGAAATAAAACCAGGAGTTAATACTCTTTATTTAGATAAAATTGCAGAAAATTTTATTCGTAATCATGGTGGTCAACCAGCTTTTTTAGGTTTGTATAATTTTCCAAATACTTTGTGTGCTTCACCAAATAATCAAGTAGTACATGGAATTCCTAATGAAAAACCTTTATGTGAAGGTGATGTATTATCCATAGATTGTGGAGTTTATATGAATGGATTTTATGGAGAACATGCTTATACGTTTGAGGTAGGGGAAGTTTCTCATGAAACAAAAATTTTTTTACATCATTCTAAAAAATCTCTTTATATTGGAATATCCAATTGTAGATATGGAAATAGTATTGGAGATATAGGTTATTCCATACAATCTTATGTTGAAAAAAATGGATATAATATAGTAAAAGATCTTGTAGGACATGGGTTAGGGAAAAATATGCATGAAGATCCAAAAATACCAAATTTTGGAAAAAAGGGAAAAGGTTTTAAATTAAAAGAAGGTTTGGTCATTTCTATAGAACCAATGGTAAATATTGGATCCTCTAAAATTATCTTTCATAAAGATGGATGGACAGTAACAACTTTAGATGAAAAAATATCATCTCATTATGAACACAATATAGCTATTGTAGACGGATTACCTTGTTTACTTTCAACTTTTCGTTATATTTATAAGGAACTTAACATTAATTCATTAGAAGAAACACCTTTTCAAAATAAAAAGATTAAAATTGATAATTTTTAATATTTGTAATTTATTATTAAATAACATAATTTGCATTAAATATAGGATATGCCTACCATACAACAGTTAATTAGAAAAGGACGAGTGTCTGTTTCAAAAAAAAGAAAGTCTATAGCCTTGGAATTTTGTCCCCAAAAAAGAGGAGTCTGTACTAGAGTTTATACGACTACACCAAAAAAACCTAACTCTGCAATGCGAAAAGTAGCTCGTGTTCGTTTTAAGAATGGTAGAGAAGTGATTAGTTATATTACAGGAGAAGGACATAATCTTCAAGAACACTCAATAGTATTAGTTAAAGGAGGAAGAGTGAAAGATTTGCCAGGAGTAAAATATAAAATAGTACGGGGTGCCAGAGATACAGCTGGAGTTAATGGAAGAAAAAAAAGCAGAAGTAAATATGGAGCTAAAATAGCTAAAAAAGATTAAACTATTAATGAGAAAAGCTAAAAAAAAAGAAAAAATATATTTTCCAGATCCTAAGTTTCATGATCCTTTAGTAACACGCTTTGTCAATCATTTGATGAAAAATGGAAAGAAAAGTATAGCTTATAATATATTTTATAATGCTATGAAAAGAATAGATGTAATAAAGGAAAAAGAAGAAAAATCTTCATTAGAAATATGGAAAGAAGGGTTGAAAAATGTTATGCCTCATGTTGAAGTGAGAAGTCGTCGTATGGGCGGATCTAATATTCAAATTCCTATACCTATTTCTTCTAATAGTAGAATAACAAAAGCAATAAAATTATTAATATCTTGTGCTTCTATTAGAAATGAGAAAACAATGTCTAAAAAATTGGCATATGAAATATGGGATGCTTTTAATGAACAAGGTGAAGCTGTTAAAAGAAAAGAAAACATTCATAAAATGGCCGAAGCTAATAAAGCTTTTTCGCATTTTAGATTTTAGTTATTTATGAAATATGGAAAAAGATTTAAAATATACAAGAAATATAGGAATTGCAGCACATATTGATGCAGGAAAAACGACTACTACAGAGAGGATTTTATTTTATACAGGAATTAATCATAAAATAGGAGAAGTTCATGATGGTGCAGCTACTATGGATTGGATGCAACAAGAACAAGAACGTGGAATAACTATAACTTCAGCAGCAACATGTTGTAAATGGATATATAATAAAAAAAAATACCAAATTAATATTATAGATACTCCAGGACATGTAGATTTCACTGTCGAAGTAGAGAGATCTATGAGAGTTTTAGATGGTATGGTTGTTTTATTTAGTGCAGTAGACGGAGTTGAACCTCAGTCTGAAACTGTATGGAGACAAGCAGATAAGTATGAAATCCCTAGAATAGCTTTTGTAAATAAAATGGATCGGCAAGGTGCTGATTTTTTTAATGTTTGTTCTCAAATCCAAAAAATTTTGGGAGCAAAATTAGTTCCTTTGCAAATACCTATTGGCATTGAAGATGATTTTAAAGGAGTTATAGATTTAATATCTAATCAAGCTATTATATGGGATGATAAAAATTATGGAATGACATATCAAAAAATTCCTATTCCAGATAATATGAAAAATATGGTTGATGATTATCAAAATCAACTTATTGAAACATTATCTGAATATGATGATTTCATTATGGAAAAATTTTTGTATGGAAATGGAAATTATTCTTCTATATCGAAAGAAGATATTATTTTTTCTTTACGAAGGAATACTATAAAAATGAAGGTTATTCCTATTTTATGTGGTGCATCTTTCAAAAATAAAGGAGTTCAAGCTATATTGGATGCTATATGCAGATATTTACCGTCTCCTCTTGAAGTTAAAGATATAGTGGGTATTAATCCTATTAATCAAAAACAAGAAAAAAGGAAACCAAGTGAAAATGAGCCTTTTTCGGCTTTAGCTTTTAAAATTGCAAGTGATCCTTTTGTTGGCCGATTAGCTTTTTTTAGGGTATATTCTGGAAAAATAGAATCAGGTTCTTATAGTTTTAATGCTAGATCGGGAAGTAAGGAACGAATTTCTCGAATATATCAAATGCATGCAAATAAACAAAATCCAATAAACAAAATTGTAGCTGGAGATATAGCAGCTGTAGTAGGTTTTAAAAATATTAAAACAGGTGATACTTTATGTGATGAAAAATATCCAATTTTATTAGAGAAAATATTATTTCCTGAACCAGTTATTGGATTAGCGATTGAACCTAAATATAAATCGGATATAGATAAAATGAGTTTAGCTTTATCAAAATTAATGGAGGAAGATCCTACCTTTCAAGTTAGGACAGATAATTATACAGGTCAAACTATTATTTCTGGTATGGGAGAACTTCATTTAGAAATAATTATAGATAGGATGAAACGGGAATTCAAAGTTGAAGTTAATCAAGGTAACCCTCAAGTAGAATATAAAGAAGCTTTAACAACTTCAGTCGAGCATAGAGAAATTTATAAAAAACAAACAGGAGGTAGAGGAAAATATGCAGATATATTATTCAGATTGGAACCCGGAGATATGAGAGGATCAGGTTTAACTTTTATTAATAAAATAAAAGGAGGAAATATTCCAAAAGAATATATTCCTTCCATAGAAAAAGGATTCAAAGAAATGATGAAAAATGGTCCTTTATCCGGATATGAAATAGATAATGCTAGAGTAACTGTTTTGGATGGATCTTATCATTCTGTTGATTCAGATCAATTGTCTTTTGAGTTAGCAGGTAAATTAGGCTTTAGAGAAGCGGCTAAAAAAACTAAACCGGTTTTATTAGAACCAATAATGAAACTAGAAGTTTTAATTCCAGAAGAAAATATGGGAGATATAATAGGAGACTTGAATCGTAGAAGAGGTCTTGTTCAAAATATGAATAGTAAAAAAAATATAAAAATTATTCAAGCTTTAGTTCCATTATCAGAAATGTTTGGATACGTTACTATATTACGAACATTGTCTTCTGGTAGAGGAACTTCAGTAATGGAGTTTTCTCATTATGATACAGTTCCTGAAAATGTAAGAGATAAAATTATAGAAAATATAAATCGAAATAAAAATAATAGTAGAAAAAATTGATATACTATGGGTCATGATATAAAAATTAAATTAAAATCTTATGATTATAATTTATTGGACAAATCAGCCGAAAGAATTGTAAATTCAGTACTTCCTACAGGAGTAGTATTGAATGGACCAGTTCCTTTGCCTACTGAAAAAAAAATATTTACAGTGTTACGTTCTCCTCATGTAAACAAAAAATCAAGAGAACAATTTTTTCTTCCCACTCATAAAAGACTTTTACAAATTCATAATGCTTCATCTAAAACAGTAGATGCATTGATGAAATTAGAATTACCTAGTGGAGTGGAAGCAGAAATAAAAGTATAAAATATGGCTGGGTTAATAGGAAAAAATATAGGAATGACTAGCATTTTTTTAAAAAGTGGAGAAAATGTACCATGTACAATTTTGAAAGTAGATCCTTGTTATATTGTTCAGATAAAAACAATAGAAAATGATGGATATTTTTCTATTCAATTGGGGGTAGATGATCGTGAAGTAAAAAAAACTAATAAATCGTTATTTAATCATTTTAAAAAAGCAGGATTATCTCCAAAAAAAAAATTGTTAGAATTCAAAGTAGATAAAGTATCTGATTTTATTTTAGGAAACTCAATTCAGATTAATATTTTTGAAGAAGGAGAATTAGTTCATGTAAAAGGGATTTCTAAAGGAAAAGGGTTTCAAGGAGTGATTAAAAGACATAATTTTTCAGGAGTAGGAGAAAGAACTCACGGACAACATAATCGTTTAAGAGCTCCAGGGTCAATAGGAGCAGGATCAGATCCATCACGTGTTTTTAAAGGTAAAAAAATGGCTGGAAAAATGGGTAAAAAAAGTGTAACTATTAAAAACTTAAAAATTTTGAAAATAGATTTTGATCAAAATATCATGATATTAAAAGGTTCGGTTCCAGGTAATAAAAATTCATATTTAATGATTCAGAAAAAATAATGGAATTAAAAATTTTAGATATAAAAGGAAATTATACTGATAAAAAGATAAAATTTTACGATAACACTTTTTTTAAAAAATCTTATAATCATTCTCTGTATTTAGAGATTAAAAGATATTTATTGGCCCAACGTCAGGGAACACATAAATCTAAAGAAAGAGGAGAATTATCCGGAAGTACTAAAAAATTGCATAGACAAAAAGGAACTGGAAGTTCTAGAAAAGGTGATATAAAAAATCCTATTTTTAGAGGTGGGGGGAGAGTATTTGGACCTAAACCCAGAAAATATTTAATAAAATTAAATAAGCGTACTAAAAACATAGTTAGAAAATTTATTATAGAACAAAAATTAGTACATAATAAGGTTATGATTATAGAAGATTTAAAATTAAAGTTTCCAAAAACTAAATTAGTTTTGAATTTATTAAAATCTTTGAAATTATTAAATCAAAAATCATTAATGGTAATTGGAGAGATGAATAGAAATTTATATTTATCTTCTAGAAATTTAAAAAATTTTAAATTATTATATGTAAACGAATTAGATTGTTTTTCATTAATGAATTATCCACATATTATTTTTTCTGAAAATTCCATAAAAAAAATTTATCAATTTTTATCTATATAAAATTATGATTTTAATAAAACCTTTTATCACGGATAAATCTTATAAAGGAGAAAAATACAATCGTTATATTTTTTCTGTGAACATAAATTGTAATAAAATTCAAATAAAAAAAGAACTAAATAAGTTATTTGGATTTTCTGTAAAAAATGTTAGAACAATGATTTATCCTAGAAAGGATAAATCAAAATATACTAAAAAAGGATTTCTTCATGGAAGAACTATTAAAATAAAAAAAGCTATTGTTCAATTTTATGAAAATCAAAAAATTGATTTAAAAAAAGAAATTTAATGTCAATAAAAAAATTAAAACCCATAACACCTGGTCAACGTTTTAGAATTGTGAATTCTTTTAATCAACTTACAAGTTTTAATTGTGAAAAATCTTTAGTAAAAGGGAAATGTAAATCTGGAGGAAGAAATAATGTAGGACGTATGACTATGCGTTATTTTGGAGGAGGACATAAGAGAAAATATCGAATTATAGATTTTAAAAGAAAAAAATTTGGTATTTCTGCAGTTGTAAAATCAATAGAATATGATCCTAATCGATCTTCTTTTATTTCTTTACTTCATTATGAAGATGGTGAAAAAAGATATATTCTAACAATGGAAGGTTTCAAGATTGGGCAAAAAATAATTTCAGGGAAAAATATACCTTTTGATATAGGTAATTCTACATTTTTAAGTGATATTCCTTTAGGAACTAATGTCTCCTGTATAGAACTTAAACCTGGACAAGGCGCTAAAATAGCAAGAAGTGCAGGTTCTTTTGCTCAATTATTTGCAAAAGACGAAAAATACGCAACAATTAAACTTCCTTCTGGAGAAGTTAGAATGATAATGATTACCTGTATGGCTACAATTGGTATTGTTTCTAATTTAGATCATCAATTAGAAACATATGGGAAAGCCGGAAAAAAAAGACATGTAGGGAAAAGACCTAGAACCAGAGGGGTTGCGATGAATCCTGTGGATCATCCAATGGGAGGAGGAGAAGGAAAAGCATCTGGAGGAATACCTAGAAATAGAAAAGGACAGCCTTCTAAAGGATTTAGAACTCGTTCTAAAAAACGGTATTCTAATAGGTATATTTTACAAAGAAGAAAAAAATAAAATTTTATAATTATGGCAAGATCTTTGAAAAAAGGACCATATGTTTCTCATAAATTATACAAAAAAGTATTGAATAATATAAAATTAGATAAAAAAACTATAATTAAAACTTGGTCTAGGCCTTCAACAATTTTACCTGATTTTGTAGGACAAACATTTTCTGTTCATAATGGAAAACAATTTATTAATGTATATATTACAGAAAATATGATTGGTCATAAACTTGGAGAATTTGCACCTACTCGCATTTTTAGAGGACATTCTGGTTCTAAAAGTAAATTGAAAATAAAAAACTAAAAGAAAAAGAATATGAAACAGGAAACTAATATAGTAGTTTCAGCTTCTTTAAATGGAGTAAGAAGTTCTCCTAGAAAAATGAGATTAATAGCGAATTTAATCCGGAATAAGGAAATATCTGAAGCACTAGATTTACTAAAATATAGCAGCAAAAAAAAAATTTCTCTTATTTTTAGAAAACTGCTTCTTTCTTTATTATCTAATTGGAAAAAAAAACACAATCATTATCAATATCCTTTTGAAAAGGAAAAAAAAGAATTTTTATATCTAAAAGAAATTAGAGTAAATCAAGGGAAAACCTTAAAAAGATTACGTCCTGTTCCTCAAGGAAGAGGACATAGAATAAGAAAAAGATCAAGTAGTATAACAGTTTTTTTGGATAAAAGAAAAAAAATATAATTTTATGGGACAAAAAACAAATCCAATTGTTAATCGTCTAGGAATCATAACAGGATGGCAATCGAGTTGGTGTAATAACTATAAAGATAGAATACAAGAAGATTTTAAAGTAAGAAGATATATAGAAGCTAGATTTCCAAAAGGAATAATTTCTCGTATTTTTATAGAAAGAACTTTGAAATTTATAACAATTACGATCAGAACATCTAGACCAGCTCTTGTTATAGGAAAAAGAGGCGATGAAGTAGATACAGTAAGAAAAGAACTAAAAAAGTTGACTAAAAAAGAAGTTCAAATCAATATTTCTGAAGTTAAACGTCCTGAATTAGATGCTTCATTGGTTGCTAAAGGTTTAGTTAGACAGTTGGAAAATCGTATTTCTTATAAAAAAGCAATTAAATTGTCTATTCTTTCTGCTACAAGAATGAATGCTCAAGGTATAAGAGTTCAAATTTCAGGAAGACTTAATGGATCAGAAATGGCAAGATGTGAAATTTACAAAGAAGGTAGAATTTCTCTTGGAACTTTTCGTGCTGATGTAGATTATCATATGGCAGTAGCTCATACTGTTTATGGTAGTATAGGAATTAAGGTTTGGATAATGAAAGGAGAAATATATGGAAAAAGAGAATTATCTCCATTATTGGGCATTCAAAAGAAAAAAAAAAGTCACAAGCCTTATTATTTTAATAGAAAAAAAAATAAATAATTTTTATACTATTTTCATACCAATTATCTTACTATATTATGTTACAACCAAAAAAAACAAAATATAAAAAAAAACAAAAAGGAAGAATTCGTGGAAATTCTAAAAAAGGTCTTGTTCTTTCTAGAGGTTTGTATGGAATTAAAGCATTAGAAGGTGCTTGGATAACTTCTAGACAATTAGAAGCATCTAGAATTGCTGCTACGAGATATATGAAAAGAGAAGGACAATTATGGATTAATATTTTTCCTGATAAACCTGCTACAAAAAAACCACAGGAAGTACGTATGGGAAAAGGAAAAGGACCTGTTGAATTTTGGGTTTCTGTAGTGAAACCTGGTAGAATACTATTTGAGATAGACGGAGTAGAAATAAATATCGCTAAAGAAGCGTTAAGATTGGCCGCCCAAAAACTTCCTATAAAAACAAAGTTTATTTCATCTAATGAATTATGAATACTTTAGATATAGAAAAAGATTCATCAGTTCATGATTTAATTCGTAAAATCGATGAAAAACAAAAAAATTATCAAAATATGATATTTAATCATCATATTAAAATTCTCAAAAATCCTATAAAAATTAGGTTTGTTAGAAGAGATATTGCTAAATTAAAAACAGAGTATAATAAAAAGATTAATGATAAAAGAAAATAAATCTAAAAATAAAACTAGAAACATTCGAAAGCAAAGACAAGGAATAGTTATCAGTGATAAAATGAATAAAACTATTGTTGTATATGAACTTAGAAAAGTCAAACATAAATATTATGGAAAAAGCATCACAAAAAATAAAAAATATATAGTTCATGATGAGAAAAATATTTCTAAATGTGGAGATAAAGTGAGTATCATGGAAATACGTCCCATAAGTAGAAAAAAATCTTGGAGATTAGTTAACATCTTAGAAAAATCTAATTTATAATGTTGCAACAAGAATCTAGATGTAAAGTTTCCGATAATACGGGTGCTAAGGAAGTTTTAGTCATCAGAGTATTAGGTGGAACTAAAAAGAGATATGCTTCATTAGGGGATACTATAGTGGTTACCGTGAAAGTAGCAGTTTCTGGAGGAGGTACAGTTAAAAAGGGTCAAGTTTGTAAAGCTGTGGTAATTAGAACCAAAAGTAGATCTAGAAGAAAAGATGGTTCTTACATAAGTTTTGATGATAATGCTTGTGTTTTAATAAATACTTCTGGAGAAATAATGGGGACAAGAGTTTTTGGTCCTGTAGCAAGAGAACTTAGAGAAAAAGAATATATGAAAATTATTTCTTTAGCACAAGAAGTTTTATGAAAAAAATAAAAAGAGAAGATAGAGTATTGATTTTATCAGGAAATTATAAGGGAATTGAAGGAGTAGTTGTAAAAATTTTTTCCAAAAAAAATAAAGCCATTGTACGTGGAATAAATATAGTAAAAAGACATACTAAACCTACTCTAAGAAAACCTAAAGGTGGAATTTTAGAAAAAGAAGCTCCTATACATTTATCTAATTTGAAAAAAATAAAATAGTTTAGAAAGATGATCTATCAACCTAAATTACAACAATTTTATAAAGAAAAAATAATACCTATTTTGATGAAAAAATTTGGATATACTTCTATTATGGAAGTTCCTAAATTGAATAAAATAATTATTCACCAAGGAATTGGTTCATCTTTTATAGATAAAAAAATAATGGATTGTTCTATGAATGAAATAACAAATATTGCAGGACAAAAAGCTATTTTTTGTTATTCTAAACATGATGAATCGGGATTTAAACTTAGAAAAGGAATGCCTATAGGAGTAAAGGTAACTTTGAGGAAAATGAGAATGTATGAATTTTTGGAAAGACTTATTGTTGTTTCTTTACCTAGAGTAAGGGATTTCAATGGAGTTAAAGATAGTAGTTTTGATAATTATGGAAATTATAACATGGGAATCACAGAACAAATGATTTATCCTGAAATAAATATTGATAAAATAAGAAAAAATATGGGAATGAATATTACATTTGTTACTTCTGTAAAAAAAAAAGAAGAAGCTAAGAGTCTTTTATCTTTATTTGGAATTCCTTTTAAAAAAAATAAAAATGGCTAAAGAATCTGTTAAAGCAAGACAAAGAAAAAGAGAAAAAATAGTGTTAAAATATGCAACTAAAAGAAAAGCCTTAAAAAAGGCTAAAAATTATGAATTACTACAAAAATTACCTAGAAACGCTTCTCCTGTTCGTTTAAGAAATAGATGTTCTATTACTGGTAGATGTAGAGGATATATGCGTCAGTTTGGAGTATCTCGTATTGTTTTTAGAAGTTTAGTATCCCAAGGGTTTATACCTGGAGTAAAAAAAGCAAGTTGGTAATAAAAAAATATAATGGATACAATTGCCGATTTTTTAACTAGGATCCGAAATGCTAGTTTAGCAAAACATAAACTTCTTGAAGTTCCATATTCTAAAATAAAAGAAGAGATTATCTGTGTTTTGTTAGAAAATGGATATATTTTAGGTTTTAAGGTAGAAAAAAATGAAAAGAAAATTAAAATAGCCTTGAAATATCATCAAAAAAATGTTTCTGTAATTCAAAAAATTATTAGAATTAGTAAGCCAGGATTAAGAAAATATTGTAAATATAAAACTATTCCTAGAGTATTAAATGGTTTAGGAATTGCTATTATTTCTACTTCTAATGGAGTTATTACAGATAAACAAGCAAAAAAGAAAAGGATAGGGGGAGAGATATTATGTTATGTGTATTGAATTAATAATAAGACAATGTCTAGAATTGGAAAAAAAATAATTTTTATTCCTGAAAACGTAAATATAAAAATTGTTAATAACGAAATATTTGTAGCAGGATTTTTAGGAAAATTAAGTCAGAAAATTTTAAAAGAAGGATTTCAATTTAATTTGAATAAAAATGAATTATTAATTATTAGAAATAATGAAGATAAAAAACATAAATCTTTACATGGATTATATCATGTATTGATCAAAAATATGATTATAGGGGTTTCAAGAGGATTTGAGAAAAAACTGGAATTAGTAGGAGTTGGATATAGAGCTTTTTATAATGAAGGGATTTTAGATCTAAATTTGGGTTTTTCTCATAATATTATGATACTTCTTCCTAAAAAACTTATTGTGGATGTTGTTCAGTCTGAGAAAGGGAAGAATCCTATTATTATTTTGAAACATTATGATAAACAATTGTTAGGAATTGTAGCTGCAAAAATTAGATCTTTCAGAAAACCAGAACCTTATAAAGGAAAGGGAATAAGATATTTAGGAGAAGAAGTTCGAAAAAAAGTAGGAAAATCTGTTTAAAAAAAATAGAAAATAAAAATAATGAAAAAAAAGAAAAAAAAGAAAATTTTTGGAGATTTAGATAGACCTAGAATTTCTATTTACAGGAGTAATAAAGAGATATACGCACAAGTAATAGATGATTCGTCTGGAAAAACATTAGTTTCATCTTCTTCAAGAGAAAAAGAATTTTGGAAAAAAAAAAATAATAAGAATAAAATAGAACTTTCTTATGAAGTTGGTAAATCATTGGGTAATAAAATAAAAAAATTAAAAATAAAGAAGTTAGTGTTTGATAAGGGAAAATATTTATATCATGGTAGGATTCGATCTTTAGCTGAAGGAATCAGAAATGTAGGATTAGAATTTTAAAATATGTTTGGAAAAAAAATAAAACATTCTGGATCAGAATTAAGAGAAAAATTAATAGGGGTTACAAGAGTTTGCAAAGTTACTAAAGGAAGAAGATATTTTAGTTTTAGTGCTATTGTTATTAAAGGAAATGAAAATGGAATAGTAGGTTATGGTTTTGGAAAATCTAAAGAAGCTCCTGATGCTATTCATAAAGCTGGAGAACAAGCGAAAAAAAATCTTTGTGAAGTATGTATTTCTAATGGAACTATACCTCATGAGCAGGAAGCTAAATATGGAGGAGCACATATTCTTATTAAACCAGCTTCTGATGGAACAGGAATAATTGCTGGAGGTACTTTAAAAGCTGTTCTTGAAGCTGTAGGGTTGAGAAACGTTCTATCTAAGTCTAAGGGATCTTCTAATCATCATAATATTATAAAAGCAACTATTAAAGCATTAAGCAAAATGAGAGATGTTTATATCATAGCAAAACAAAGAGGTATTAGTATCAAAAAAGTATATAATGGATGATAATTATTTGATTATTAGTAAATTATATCCTAATTCTGGATCTAGAAAAAAAAAATTAAGATTAGGAAGAGGACAAGGTTCTGGAAAAGGAGGAACTTGTGGGAGAGGACATAAAGGAGCTAAATCTAGATCTGGTTTTTCTAAAAAAAAAGGATTTGAAGGAGGACAGATGCCTCTTCAAAGAAGAATACCAAAATTTGGTTTTAAGAAAAAAAATAACAGTAAAAAAATTATCGGAATAAACTTAGATACAATTCAGATTCATCTTAATAATTTAAAACAGGAAAAAGAAAAAAAAATTCTTGATAAAAAATTTTTTTTGAAAAAAAATTTAGCTAAAAAAAATGATTTTATAAAAATCTTGGGGAGAGGGAAATTACATGTTTCAGTGAAAATATATGCATATCAATTTAGTAGAAAAGCTCTATTTTCTATAAAAAAAGCAGGAGGGGAGGCTATATTTATGTGAAAAAATATTATGAATAATTTTATAAAAACTTTTTATAATATTTGGAATGTAAAAGAATTACGAAAAAAAATAATAATAACTTTAAGTTTATTGTTAGTATATCGTTTTGGAGCTTATGTCCCTATTCCAGGGATTAATCCTTTAGGAATTAGCGATTTTGTAGAAAGATTTAATCCAGGTTCTAAAGGTTTAATGCAAATTTTATCCTCTTTCACAGGAGGTGCCTTTAACCGTGCATCAGTTTTAGCTTTAGGGATTATGCCTTATATTTCTGCATCTATTATAATACAATTAATGTGTGTAATTGTTCCTTATTTACAGAGATTGCAAAGAGACGGGGAAAGTGGAAGAAAACAAATTAGTTTTATCACTAGATGGTTAACTGTAGGAATATGTTTAATACAAGCCCCTGTATATCTTATTTCTTTAACTCATCAGTTTATTCCTTTTTCTCTTTCTAACTCTAAAATAGTTTATTTAGTTGATTTAAATTCTTATTATGGGAAAAGCATGTTTTGGATTATAGGAGTAATGATTTTAACTTCAGGTACTTTATTTACTATGTGGTTAGGGGATAAAATAACAGATAAAGGAATAGGAAATGGAATTTCCTTAATTATTATGTCTGGAATAATAGCAAGATTTCCAGATGCTATTAGCAAAGAAATTTTTAGTAAGTTAGAAATTGGAAATGGAGGATTAATAGTCTTATTTCTTGAATTTTTATTATGGTTATTAGTTATTTTATTTTCTGTTATGATTATACAGGCTATTAGAAAAATTCCAGTACAATATGTTTCTCATTATAAATCTTTAGGATTAGGGCCTCAGTTAATCCATAAAAAACATCAATATATACCATTAAAAATGACAGCAGCTGGTGTTATGCCTATTATATTTTCTCAGGCCATTATGTTATTCCCACTAACTTTTTCTGATTATGTAAAAAATATAAAACTTAAAAGTTTTTTTCATCTTTTTCAAGATATTTATGGATTATGGTATAATTTAACTATTTCTGTATTAGTCATAATTTTTACCTTTTTTTATACAGCTATTGCTATTCCGGTTAATCAAATGGCTGATGATTTAAAAAGAAATGGAGGACATATACCTAGAATTAAACCTGGAAAAAAAACTGCTGAATATATAGATGATATTTTATCAAAAATTACGTTACCTGGTTCTGTTTTACTAGCTATAATAGCAATATTACCATCCATAGTTTTCCGTATGGGTTTTACCCAAAATTTTGCATTGTTTTATGGCGGAACTTCATTACTAATTGTAGTGGGGGTAATTTTAGATATATCACAACAAGTTAATATATATTTATTAAATCATCATTATGATGGATTAATGATGATGAAATATCGTAGCAATAAATATACTAGATAAAAATTTTTTTTGTATATTATTTTTTATTTTTTAAATTCAATTCATTATTTATATGGCTAAGCAAAAGCATATAGAAGTTGATGGGACAATTGTTGAATCGTCTCCAAATGCAATGTTTCGTGTAGAATTAGAAAATGGGTGTATTGTTAAAGCTCATATATCAGGAAAAATGAGAATGCATTATATAAAAATATTACCTGGAGATAAAGTGAGATTAGAAATGTCTTCTTATGATTTAGAAAGAGGAAGAATTACTTACAGATATTGAAAATATTAAAAAAATATATGTTATGAAAATAAGAGCATCTTTAAAAAAAAGAACTGATAATTGCAAAATTGTTAGAAGAAAAGGACGTTTACGTATTATAAACAAAAAAAATCCTAGATTTAAACAAAAACAAGGTTAACATACATTAATTTATGTCTGTAAGAATTTCAGGAATAGATCTTCCAAGATCTAAAAGAGGAATTATCGGTCTTACTTATTTATATGGAATAGGTAGAAGTTTATCCAAAAAAATACTTTATTCTGTCGGAATAGATGAAAATAAAAAAGTGGAAAACTGGTCTGATGATGATATTAGTAAAATTAGGAAATATATATCTGATCATATAAAAATTGAAGGAGAATTAAGATCTGAAACACAACTCAACATTAAACGATTGATGGATATAGGTTGTTATATAGGAACCAGACATAGAAAAGGATTACCGTCAAGAGGACAAAAAACAAAAAATAACTGCAGAACTAGAAAAGGAAAAAAAAAGACTGTAGCTAATAAAAAGAAAGTGACAAAATAAACATGAGAAAACCATCATCGGGAAAAACGGGGAAAAAAAAATCAGTAGTAGTAGATCCTGTGGGAGAGGCTCATATTCAAGCTACTTTTAATAATATTATTATAACTTTAACAAACAAAAAAGGGGATGTGATTGCATGGTCTTCTGCTGGAAAAATGAATTTTAAAGGATCGAAAAAAAATACACCATATGCTGCTCAAATGGTAGCAGAAAATGTAGCAAAAAAAGGATTAAATGCTGGAATAAAAAAAGTCGAGGTTAAAGTTAAAGGTCCTGGAGCTGGAAGAGATGCAGCTATACGTGCTTTGAGCAATTCTGGTATTATAGTTACAATTATTAAAGATATCACTCCATTGCCACACAACGGTTGTCGTCCTCCTAAAAGAAGAAGAGTTTAATAAATATTATGATAAATATATTATATGATGTTATGTTTATAAATCAACATAAAAAAAATTATGGCAAAATATATAGGACCTAAAACTAAGATTTCCAGAAGATTCGGAGAGTCTATTTATGGAGAAGATAAATATTTTGAAAGAAGAAAATATCCATCTGGTCAACATGGTAGTAATCGTCGTAGAGGTAAACGTTCAGAATATTTTATCCAATTAATAGAAAAACAAAAAACAAGATATACTTATGGTATATTAGAACGACAATTTGAAAGTTTATTTTTTGAATCAGCAAAAAAGAAAGGAATAACCGGAGAATTATTGTTGCAAGCGTGCGAAAGTCGTTTAGATAATATAGTTTTTAGATTAAAATTTGCACCATCTCGATCTTCAGCACGTCAAATTGTCTCCCATAAACATATTGTAGTTAATAATAAAGTGGTTAATATTCCATCTTTTAGGTTAAAACCAGGAGATAAAATAGGAATAAAAGAAAAATCTAAGAAACATCCTGTAATATTGGATTCCATCCATAATAAAACAGGACCATTAGTTGAATGGTTAATTTTAGATGAAAAAAATATGTTTGGTATATTTAGAACAATACCAAAAAGAGGACAAATCCCTGAAAATATTAAAGAACAATTGATTGTTGAATTATATTCAAAATAAGTAAACAAATGTCTATTCTAGATTTTGTGAAACCTGATAGAATTACAATATCTGAATTTTCAGATAATAAAGGTGTTTTTCATTTAAAACCTTTAGAACCTGGATATGGAATTACAATAGGAAATGCTTTAAGAAGAGTTTTATTGAGTTCTTTGAAAGGATTTGCAGTTACTTCTATTAGAATCAAAGGAGTTAAATATGAATTTTCTACTATAAAAGGAGTAGTTGAAGATGTAACTGAAATAGTTTTAAATTTCAAAAAAATCCGTTTTAAACAAAAAATATCAGGTATATGCAAAGAAACGGTTAATGCTTATATAGATCATGGGGAACAAATAACAGGAAAAGTTTTAAACAAATTTATTTCTGGATTTCAAATTTTAAATGATGATTTAGTTATTTGTAACAAAGATGAATTAAGTTCGTTAGAAATAAGTTTTACGATTGAGGAAGGAAGAGGTTATGTTCCTGCAGAAGAAAATAAAAAAAACAATGATGATTCAATTGATATAATTCCTATAGATTCTATTTATACTCCCATTAAAAATGTAAGATATAGAATAGAGAATTGTCGTGTAGGACAGAAAACTGATTTTGAAAATCTTTCATTAGAAATTAAAACAGATGGATCCATTTGTCCAAAATTAGCTTTAATGGAAGCTTCTAAAATATTAATTCAATATTTTTCTATTTTTTCTTATGAAAGGATAGGAAAAAAAAAACAAGAGAAAATTAACAAGAACAAAAAATACAATGAAGAATTCATTCGAATGCAAACATTACTAAAATCTAAATTGAGTGATATGGATCTATCTGTTCGTACAAAAAATTGTTTAAAATCTGCTTCTATAGAATCTATATCAGATTTGGTGAGTTGTAGTAGAAATAATATGTTAAAAATGAGAAATTTCGGTAAAAAATCATTGGATGAATTAGAAAGTAAAATGAAAGAAAAAGGATTATATTTTGGAATGAATATAGAAGAATTTCAATTAAAAAAATCATAGATAAAATTACTAATGAATCATAGAAAAAAAAATAATCATTTAGGAATAAAATGTGGACATCGTAAATCTCTTCTTTCAAATATGGCTTCTTCTCTTATAAAAAAGAAAAGAATTTTTACAACTTTAGCTAAAGCTAAAGCATTGAGAATGTATGTGGAACCTATTATCACAAAATCAAAAATAAATAATACTCATTCTAAAAGAAATATTTTTTCATATTTAAGAGATAAAACAGCAGTTTCAGAATTATTTAAAAGCTTTTTTGAAAAAGTTCGTGAACGTCCTGGTGGGTATACTAGGATAATAAAAATTGGATTTCGTTTGGGAGACCAGGCTGTTCTTTCCTTTATAGAATTAGTGGATTTTAATACAGTATATACTCCTAAAAAAAGAGAAAAAAAATCTGTGAGACGTAGCAAGAAAAAAAGTATAAAAATAAATAATGAGTAAAATAAAAAATATTCAAGCCAGACAAATATTGGATTCTAGAGGTAATCCTACTGTAGAAGTGGATGTTATCACAGAAAATAACATATTGGGACGTGCTTCTGTTCCATCTGGAGCATCAAAAGGAAAAAATGAAGTTTTTGAATTACGTGATAATAAAGAAAATGTTTTTTTGGGAAAAGGAGTTTTAAAAGCAGTTCAAAATGTTAATGATATTATTGCTCCTGAATTGATTGGAAAATCTGTTTTAGATCAAGTTTATATTGATCAATTAATGTTGGAATTAGATGGTACAATAAACAAGAAAAGATTAGGATCCAATGCAATTTTAGCTATATCTTTAGCAACTGTAAAAGCGGCATCTAACGAATTGAACATTCCTATCTATAAATATATAGGAGGAATTTATACCTGTTCCCTTCCCATTCCTTTAATAAATATAGTAAATGGAGGAAAACATTCAAATACTTCTTCTATAATCTTTCAAGAATTTATGATAGTTCCTGTAAAAGCAAACACTTTTGGAGAAGCACTTCAAATGGGACATAAAGTTTTCTATCAGTTAAAAAATCTTTTAAATGAAAAAGGTTTTTCTACTAATGTAGGAGATGAAGGAGGGTTTTCTCCTTCTAATTTTAATGGAGTAGAAGATGTTTTAGATCACATATTAGAGGCTATACATTTATCAAATTATGAACCTTATGATCAAATAGCGATAGCTATAGATTGTGCTGCATCTGAATTTTACGAAAATAATCAATATGATTATTCTAAATTTGATCGATCAGAAAAAAAAACAAAAGATTTAATAAAATCAAGAGAAGAACATATAAGTTATTTATCTTATTTAATAAGAAAATATCCTATTATATCTATTGAAGATGGAATGGATGAAAATGATTGGGAGGGATGGAAATTATTAACTCATGAAATGGGAAATAAAATTCAATTGGTTGGAGATGATCTTTTCGTAACACAAGTAAATAAATTAAGTAAGGGAATAGAAGAAAAAGTAGCAAATTCTATTTTAATTAAAGCAAACCAAGTTGGAACATTAACAGAAACAATTGAAACAATTCTTCATGCAAAAAAAAATAAGTACAAAAACATTATTTCTCACCGTTCTGGTGATACTGAAGATTCTTTTATAGCGGATCTTTCTGTTGCGTTTAATGTTGAACAAATAAAAACAGGTTCTTTGTGTCGTTCTGAACGAATTTCAAAATATAATCAATTATTACGTATTGAAAACACACTTGGGAAGTATTCATTTTATTCAAAATGGAATTAAATATTTACTAATGATAAAAAAATAAAATGGTAATTTTAATTTTTATCCTTGGATATTTATTAATTACTCTTGAGAATTTTTTTTCTTTAAATAAAGTAATTCCATCTATTCTGATGGCCGTTATTTGTTGGTCTTTAATCATGTTTTTTAATATTCCTGTTTATGATTATAAATTAGATCAACATTTAATCCTGAAAAAAGATCCCAAATACTTATTATTATTTCATTTAGGAAAAGCATCCGAAATTGTTTTTTTTCTTATTGGAGCTATGTCTATTATTACAGTTATTGAAAAATACTTTGGATTTGAAGCATTAAAGAAATTTTTTTGTACAAATACAAAACGTAAATTTTTATGGATTATAAGTATAATTTCTTTTTTGTTATCTGCTATTATAGATAATCTTACAGCTACTATGGTTTTGATTTCTCTTCTTAGAAAAACAATTTTTAATTATAAAGAACGTTTATATTATTTAGGTTTAGTTATTATATCTTCTAATGCGGGAGGGGTCTGGTCTCCAATTGGAGATATAACCACTACTATGTTATGGATTTCTGATAAAGTGACTACAATTCATTTGATAAAAAAAGTGTTTATTCCGTCTTTATTATGCATGATTATTTCTACTTTAATAGCATCTTATATGCCTATTTTTAATGGATTTATTCAAATAAATAAAAATAATCTTTCAAAAGAAAACCTAGATAAAGGTTTTTTTATACTGAAAATAGGTTTATTTTTAATGTTACTTGTTCCAATTTTCAAAACTATAATAGGAATTCCACCATATATGGGAATGATGTTTTCTTTAGGAATTTTACTTTTTATAGTATCAAAAAAATATAAATCGAAATCTATTTTAGATGATACATTTAAAAATATAGATATATCTAGTATTTTGTTTTTTCTAGGAATTTTACTTTCTGTTTCATGTTTAGAGTCTATGGGAAAATTATATAGTTTATCAAACTGGATCAATGAAACTGTTTACACATGGAAAATTACAACCTTTTTATTTGGATTAATTTCATCTATTATAGATAATGTTCCTTTAATGGCTGCTAGTATAGCTATGTTTTCTTATCCTATTAATCATGATTTATGGTATTTTATGGCTTATGTTTCTGGAATAGGAGGTAGCATTCTTCTTATAGGATCTGCTGCAGGTGTAGCAGCCATGAGTATGGAAAAAATAGATTTTTTTTGGTACTTAAAAAAAATTAGTTGGATTGCTTTAATAGGATATATATCTGGATTCATATATATGTTAATATATTCATTTTTTTCTTTGTAAAAAAAAAAATTCTATAAAATTTCCACCTATACATGAAGAAGGAAAAAAAACAGAAAGTATGATTATTTTGAACCATAGTGGAAATGGATAAAAAAACATATGAAATAGTATTATAATGAATAAAATCAAACCAGTCAACATAGCATAAGCTTTTTTTGCTTGTTTTGCTAAAGAGGCAGTTACCATACCTCCTAATAAAGCTCCTGAAATGTAAAAAAATATTAGTATTATAAAAAATTCAGTAGGAGCTTCAGTTAAAAGACATTTAAACTTTTTTAATGGTATAAATTTAGTTTTCACAAACCATTTTTTTACAAATTTAATAGCATAAAATATTTCTATAATACTTATAGAAATTCCTATAGATATAGATAACATATTACGATACATAAACATAATGATGAAATCTCTTTTTTTTGTTATTTTGTAAAAATAAACATCAATTTTTAATTTTTTTATATGGATAATAATATTATAGATTGGTCTCCAATTAAAAAATATGAAGATATTTTATTTCTTTTTGGAGAAGGTATCTCTAAAATAGAGATTAATAGACCATGGTGTCATAATGCATTTCGTGTAGAAACAGTAAATGAAATGATAGACGCTATAAACATATGTAGCAATAGAAGCGACATAGATGTTTTAATTATAACCGGATCTGGTGAAAAATCTTTTTGTTCTGGAGGAGATCAAACTACAAGAGATTTTGGAGGATATTTAGGTAAAGATGGAATACCAAGATTAAATATTTTAGATTTTTATAAAAAAATAAGAGAAATACCTAAACCAGTAATAGCTATGGTTAATGGTTATGCAATAGGAGGAGGACATGTTTTGCATGTTGTTTGTGATTTAACTATAGCATCAGATAATGCTATTTTTAGTCAGGTTGGACCAAAAGTAGGTTCTTTTGATGGAGGATTTGGATGTTCATATTTAGCTCGACATATTGGACAAAAAAAGACACGCGAAATGTGGTTTCTATGTAAGAAGTATACAGCCAAGGAGGCTTTAAAGATGGGGTTAATTAATAAAATAGTGAAAAAGAAGGAATTAGAAAAAGAAACTGTAAAATGGTGTAAAACTATACAAAAAAGAAGTCCTATGTCTTTAAGGATGATAAAGCGTAGTTTAAATGCAGAATTGGATGGACAACATGGGTTAATGCAATTAGCAGGAGATGCTACTTTAATGTTTTATTTAATGGAAGAATCTCAAGAAGGGAAAAGAGCATTTTTAGAAAAAAGATCTCCAAATTTTAAAAAGTTTACAAAATTCTTATGAAATTAAGATATTGGATTCATACAATTCGTATTCACACTTTACTTTTATCCTGTTCTGGAATTACTTTGAGTTTTCTTATATCTCAATCCATAAAAAATGTAAGTTTTACAACTTACGTTCTTTCTATTTTAACTGCTTTATTATTACAAATATTGGCAAATATTTCTAACGACTATGGAGATAGTATTACAGGAGTAGATAGTTTTAAACGAATAGGTCCTAAAAAAACAATTGAACGTGGTTATATTTCATTATTGGAAATGAAAAAAGCTATTTATGTATTTTCCATATTATCTTTTTTTTCAGGTTTTTTATTATTATATCAAACATTATTATGGAATAATGTTTTTATTTTTTTTATGTACTTCATAGGAATTTTATTATGTATATACAGTTCAATAAAATATTCTGTTGGAACTAATCCTTATGGATATGTAACGGGAATGGGAGATTTATTCGTATTGATTTTTTTTGGAATTCTTTCAGTAGAAGGAAGCTATTTTCTATATACACAAATTTTATCTATAGATGTATTTTTTCTTTCTTTATCTATAGGATTATTGAATGTAGGTGTTTTAAATGTGAATAATATGAGAGATTTGGATAATGATTATGAAAAAGGAAAACATACTATACCTGTATGGTTAGGGATGAAATATGCTAAATTGTATCATACAATTATTATATTAACATCAATATTCTTAGGTATATATTTTATGCTTATGAATCAGAAAATTATTTATAATTGGTTTTTTTTTATTTTTATTGTGATTTTTTTAATATTGCATATAAAAGAAATAATTTATATGAAGGAAAAAAAAATGTTCAATTTAGAATTGAAAAAATTAGTGATATTTACTTTTTTATATGGGATTAGTATAGGAATTGGTTTTATATTATGAAAATTACTTTTTTTTCTCATAGTACATATATATTAGAAATACATGATCAATGTTTATTAGTAGACCCTTTTTTTTCTGGAAATCCTGTTTTTATAAACACAAACTTTTTAAAGTTTATTAAAAGAGTAGATTACATTTTATTGACTCATGCGCATTATGATCATGTATGTGATGTGGAATTATTTGCAAGTAAGTTCAACAATGTTTTGGTAATTTCTAATTATGAAATATCTAATTATTTTAGTAAGAAAGGTATAAAAACATATGGAATAAATTATGGTTCTTTTATATCTTTTCCTTTTGGAAAGTTAAAATATGTTTGGGCAGCTCATTCCAGCGTTTTTAACGATGGTACTTATGGAGGAAATCCAGGAGGTTTTCTTTTACATACAGATGAAGGAAATTTGTATATTTCTGGAGATACATCTGTGATGCATGAAATGAGTATTATTCCAGCTTTTGGAAAGCTGAAACTTTCTATTTTACCGATAGGAGGTAGGTATACAATGGATATAGAAGAAGCTATTATTGCCTCAAATTTTTTGAAATCAGAAAAAATATTAGGAGTTCATTATGATACTTTTGTAGATATTCGAATTGATAAAGAAAAAGCAAAAGAAAGATTTTTCAAAAAAGGAAAAGAATTAGTTTTATTGGAAAAAGGAAAAACTATATATTTCTAATAAAAATGAGTAGAGAATTAAATTGTTTTTTAGAGAAACGAACATTTTTTTTTAAAAAAAAAATATTTAATTCTAATAGAACTTTTCAAAAAAATGTAATATGGTTTATTATTTTAATAAAGGGTTCTAGAATAGGAATAGGAGAATGTAACCCTATATTAGATCAGTATGCTTTAAATAACTTAAAAAAGTTTGAAGTAGAACTAAAAAATGTTTCTAAAAAAATTCTTTTCTTAAAAAAAATGGAAATACGTTATTATTATAAATATATTTCATATTCATCTATTTTTTTTGGTTTGGAACAAGTTTTTTTAAGTTTTAAAAATGAATTTCCTGTTTTATATTATTCTGAATTTTTTTGTGGTAAAAAAGGAATTTCTATAAGTTATTTAATATGGTTAAATTCTTTCATAAAAAGAAAAAATGCAATAAAAAAAATAGAAGATAAAATTAATGGAGGTTTTTCATTTATAAAAATGAAAATAAGTCCAAAATTATTTAATAACCAATTTTTTGTTTTAAAAAAAATAAAAAGAAAATATCCATTTATAAAAATACGTTTAGATGCTAATGGTTGTTTTAGTAATATAAAAGACACTTTGTATTTTCTTAAAAAGTTTTATGATTTAAATATAATCGATTCAGTAGAACAACCAATATTATCCGGAAATTGGAAAGATATGTCAATAATATGTAAAAAATCAAAATTACCTATAGCATTAGACGAAGAATTAAAAAATATCAGTGTATTAGAAGAAAAAAAAAAGTTATTAGATATTATTCAACCTAAATATATTGTATTAAAACCTAGTATAAATGGTGGTTTTTATGGATCTGAAGAATGGATAGTAGAAGCTAGTAAAAGAGGGATAAAATGGTATATCAGTTCTTCTTTAGAAAGTAATATTGGTATTAATGCTATTGCTCAATGGACTTTTATAATGGGAAAAAAATATAATAATAATCAAAAATATAATAATGTACATGGTTTAAGTACAGGTGCTTTATATATAAATAATTGGATTTCTTCTTTAAAAATCGAAAAGGGTTTTATTTGGAATAATCCACGTGTAAAATGGGATATAAAAGTATTATTAAATAAGTAATAATATGTGGATAGACTTTTCTTCTAAAAAAATATTAACCTTTTTTTCCAAAAAAGAAAAAGATAATTGGAAAAATTCTATTTTTTCTTTTTTAAAAAATTGGTATGATAATAAACCTATATTATCTTCAACTTCTGGAACTACAGGTGTTCCTAAAATTATTTCTTTACGTAAAGAACATATGTATCAAAGAGCTATAAAAACCGTAGAATTTTTAAAACTTAAAAAAAAAGGGATTAAAGGGTTATTATGTTTATCTCCAGATTTTATAGCATCCAAAATGTTTTTAATACGTGCTATTATTTTTAAATGGAAAATATGTTGTATTCCTCCATCATCTAATCCTCTAAAAAATATTAAAGAAAATTTTGATATTGCGTCAATGGTCCCCATACAAGTTTTTTATAGTTTAAAACATCTAAACAATATTAAAATTGTTTTAATAGGTGGATCTTCTATATCAAATTTTTTGGAAAAAAAATTGCAAAATATTCCAACAGTTTGTTATGCTACTTATGGAATGACAGAAACTTCAGGTCATATAGCTATCAAAAAAATTAATGGATTAAATAAATCTAATTTTTATAAATCATTTCATGATGTTTCTTTAAGTGTAGATCATAGAAATTGTTTGGGTATTTTTTCTCCATGTTGTATGGATTCATTTTTTCAAACAAATGATATTGTTCATATGATCTCCAAAAATACATTTACTTGGATAGGTAGATACGATAATATTATTAATAGTGGAGGAATTAAAATTATTCCTGAGTTAATAGAAAAAGAAATTAATTTTTTAATTCCTTATGGAAGACGATTTTTTATATCGTCAGTTTCAGATAAAATTTTAGGAGAAAAAATAATATTAATTATAGAAGGAGATCCTTTTCCTTTATGTATTCCAGATGCAATTTTTAATGGTAAAAAAAAACATTTTAAACCTAAAAATATTTTTTTTGTTTCTCATTTTACAGATAATTTATTGGATAAATTCAAAAGAAAAGAAATTATAAAAAAAATAATAAAAATATAACGTATTCTATTTATTCTGGATTTATTCTTTTTTTAAAGAAAACTTTTAATCCCTTAAGAAATTCTTTTGTATTTAAATAATTATTTATTTTTTCTTTATTGAAAGATAATTGAAATAAATCTTTTGTCATTTTTCCAGATTCTATAAAATCTATACATGATTTTTCCATTTTTTCTGAAAAAACTTTTAAATCTGTATTTTTGTCTAGAAAAGCACGATGTTTAAGGCCACGAGTCCAAGAAAAAATAGAAGCAATAGGATTAGTGGATGTTTCTTGTCCATTTTGATGTAATCTATAATGTTTTGTAATTGTTCCATGGACAGCTTCAGATTCTAAAGTTTTTCCATCTGGAGTTAATAAAATAGATGTCATCATTCCTAATGAGCTAAATCCTTGAGCTATACAATCAGATAAGACATCACCATCATAATTTTTGCATGCCCATATGAATTTTCCATTTGATTTAATTGCTTTTGCTATCATATCATCAATCAATCTATGTTCATAAGTAATTTTTAATTTTTCAAATTTTGATTTGAATTCATTATTATATATCTCTTGAAATATATTTTTAAATCTCCCATCATATATTTTTAATATAGTATTTTTAGTAGATAAAAAAAGAGGCCATTTTTTATATATAGAATAATTAAAACAAGAACGAGCAAATCCATAGATAGATTTATCTGTATTATACATACCCATAGCAATGCCAGGTCCCATAAAATGATAAACCTTAAATTTTATTGGTTTATTTTCTGTATGGTTGTTGTTATTATCTGGAATAAAAGAAATATATAATTTTCCTTTTTTCTCAATAAAAAAATCTATAGCGTTATATTGATCAGCATAAGCATGTCGAGCTATACATATTGGATTATTCCAGTTTGGAATTGTACGAACAATATTATTTACTATGATAGGTTCTCTAAAAATAGTTCCATTAATAATATTTCTAATAGTTCCATTTGGAGATTTCCACATTTTTTTTAAACGAAATTCCTTCATTCTATTTTCATCTGGTGTAATTGTAGCACATTTAATTCCCACATTATGTTTCTTTATAGCATAAGCAGCATCTATAGTAACTTGATCGTCTGTAATATTTCTATTTTCTATCCCTAAATCAAAGTAAATAATATCTATATCTAAATAGGGTAAAATAAAATATTTTTTTATATATCTCCATATGATTCTAGCCATTTCATCTCCATTTATTTCTACCACAGGATTAATGACTTTAATTTTCTTCATAAAACAATATTTTTTGTAATATAACATGTTTTTTTTTAAAAAAATAATTTCTAAAGAAATTCTTATATTTGCGTTGCATCTAAGTAAAAATGAAGATGAAATAAATACGATATTTTTATTATTTCTTTGAAACTATTGAAAACTTTTTTAATACTTAATAAATTTGAATAATCAAATCCAAATTATATTATAAAATTGAAAAAATCATAAATTCGTTCATTCAAAGATTTTTGTCTAAAATCTATTTTAAGATTTTAATAGAATAATTTTATTATATTCATAAGCAACACATAATATAAACAAATTATCATAATACTGTTTTATAAAGTAAAAACAGAATAAATGTTAAAATTTTTAACAACTATATTTGAAAATAATAGAAATAAAAATATTTTTCCTGATAAGAAAAAGTCTGAAAATTTTGTGAAAACATTATTTCATATTTTATTTACTCCAGATAAAAATATTTTGAATAATGTGATTTTTCTTAAAAAGAATTATGAAAAATTACAAAAACTTTTATATTCAATTTTTATTGAATTAAGTATAAATGAAAAAAATTCTTATTATTTCACTCAAGATTTTTTTAAAGAAATTCCTAATATTTATAGAACATTAATAATTGATGCTAATGCAATATTAAAATCGGATCCTGCAGCAACAGTTATAGAAGAAATTTTACTTTCTTATCCTGGTTTTTTTGCTACTGCATTATATAGAATAGCTCATCAATTATGGATTCAAAAAATTCCGATTATTCCAAGATTGATTACAGAATATGCACACAGTCAAACTGGAGTTGATATTCATGCATCTGCAAGAATTGGAAAAGCTTTTTCTATTGATCATGGAACAGGGATAGTTATAGGTTCTAGTACAGAAATAGGAGATAAAGTTAAAATATATCAAGGTGTAACTTTAGGAGCTATTCATGTAGATAAAAAACTAGCAAATATAAAACGGCATCCTACAATAGAAGATCAAGTTACAATTTATGCTGGAGCCACTGTTTTAGGAGGAGAAACTATAATAGGTCATGATAGTGTTCTTGGAGGAAATGTTTGGGTTACAAAAAGTATTCCACCCTTTTCCATAGTTTATCAAAAAAGTGAAATAAAAATGCGAAAAAATAGTCCTTTTCCTGATCCTATTAATTTTATGATATAAAAAAAAGAAAATAAAAATGAAAGTTGATAGTATTTTAAAAACTATCGGAAATACACCTCATGTACGTCTTAAAAGATTATTTCCTAATCATAAAGTATGGATAAAATTAGAAAGAAATAATCCTGGAGGAAGCATTAAAGATAGAATTGCTCTCTCTATGATAGAGGATGCAGAAAAAAAAGAAATTATTCATAAAGGAGATATTATCATAGAACCCACATCTGGAAATACAGGAATAGGGTTAGCAATAGTTTGTTCTGTTAAAAAATATCGTCTTATTTTAGTTATGCCAGAATCTATGAGTATTGAAAGAAGGAAATTATTTTCTATTTTTGGAGCTAAATTTATTCTTACTCCAAAAGAATATGGAATGAAAGGAGCAATTCAAAAAGCAGAAGAGCTAATAGAAACTATTCCAAATTCTTGGATGCCTAAACAATTTGATAATATTTCAAATCCGAATATACATAAAAATACAACTGCAAAAGAAATAATTAATGCCTTTCCTAAAGGGATAGATTATTTTATAACAGGAGTAGGAACTGGAGGGCATATTACTGGAATTGGAGAAGTATTGAAAACCCAATTTCCAAATATAAAAATATATTCTGTAGAACCTATAGAATCTCCAGTTATATTTGGAGGAAAACCAAATCCTCATTCTTTGCAAGGTTTAGGTGCAGGTTTTGTTCCGTCCATTTTAAATGTTAAAATATTAGACGGATCTTTTTTGGTGTCTAAAGAAGAAGCTTTTTATTATGTTAAAAAAATGGCAAAAAAAGAAGGAATCCTTGTTGGAATATCTACTGGAGCATCTCTTTCTTCTATAGAAAAACAATTGCCTAAATTTTCAAAAAAATCCACAATATTAACGTTGAATTATGATACTGGAGAAAGATATTTATCAGTCGATAATCTTTTTTCGTAATGGATGAAATCTCTATTAATCGTAATAATTTTTGATCTTATAAATCTGATTGATTTAAAGATTAATTTAATTATTGTTTAAAAAAACAAAATAAAAATTAAAATGTTATTTGAATCAAATAAAAAAATATTTCTTAAGCTGATAGAAGAATCTTCTCCAGAAGAAATTATATGGATGAGTGGTTATATATCTGGGTTATTATTCTATCATCGAAAAAAGAAGGATCTTACTAAAAAAAACGAGATTACTATAGTTTATGGAACAGAAACAGGAAATGCTAAAAATTTAGCTTTTGATTTTTATCAAAAAGTTAAAAAAGAAAATTTTCAAGTTAAATTAATAAATTTAGATCAATACTGCTTAAAAAATTTAGAAAAAGAAAATTATTTTTTTGTTATAATGAGTACACATGGTGAAGGAGATCCTCCTTCTTCCGCAAAAGACTTTTTTGACTTTATTCATCGTAATAAAAATCTTTTTTTAAAGAAAATGAAATATAGTGTATTAGCATTGGGAGATAAATCTTATTCTCATTTTTGTAAAGCAGGAGAAGATGTAGATAAACGTTTGCATAATATAGGAGCTGTGAGAATTATTCCGTTGTATAAATGCGATGTTGATTATGAAATTAAAGCAAACAAATGGTTTTTAGAAGTTATTAACTTTCTTAAAAAAAAAAACACAAAAATAATAAATTATAAAATATGTGGAAAAGTTGTAAATAATATAATTTTAAATAATAAAAAAAAAGATCTTGATAAAGAAATTCGTCATATTGAAATTTTCGTTCAAAAAAAAGTTGAATATCTACCTGGAGATTCTATAGGAGTTTTTCCTGAAAATCCCTATAATGAAGTAAATGATATTATCAAATATATAAAAGAAAATAGAAAAAAAGATTTTGAAAAATACGAATGCCAAGAAAAAAATAAGATTTTTAATCTTTTTAAAAAAAATCTAAATATTCTTCATTTGTCTGAAAATTTTTTAAGAAAATATTCTTTATTATCTGAAAAAAATAATATTTTTTCAAACTATAAAAATCATAAATGGAAACTTATTAATCTACTAATGGAATATCCTATGAAAAATAAATATTCTTTAAAAGATTTAATAAAAATTATAGAACCTATAAAACCTAGATTATACTCCATTTCATCATCCCCTACAGCTCATGACAATGAAATTCATATTATTGTATCTCGTCATCATTTTCAACTAAATGGTAAAACTGTGTATGGACATTGTTCCAACTTTTTATCTAAATTAAAAATAGGAGATAAGCTATCTTTTCTAATTTATAAGAATCATATATTTAAATTACCTAAATCGGATAAAGATATAATTCTTATTGGACCTGGAACTGGAATTTCTCCCTTTCGTTCTTTTTTATATGAAAGAGAAGTTACAAAAGCTAAAGGTAAAAATTGGTTATTTTTTGGAGATCAACATTTTGACACAAATTTTTTATATCAAACAGAAATAAAAAATTGGAAAAAAAAAGGAATACTTCATAAAGTTAGTTTTTCTTTTTCTAGAGATCAGGAAAAAAAAATTTACGTACAAGATAAAATATGGGAAAACAGAATAGAGTTTTTTTCTTGGATAAAAAATGGAGCCTATATTTATGTTTGCGGAAATAAAATTCCTATGAGTATAGATGTCGAAAAAATGATTTTTCATGTTATAGAACAAATAGGAAAATGTGATTCACAAGTTTTTATAGAAAAAATGATAAAAGAAGGAAGATATTTAAAAGATGTTTATTGAATGATAAAATGATCAAGATGTAATTTTTTGTGGATTAATATATAGTTTTGAAATTCGTGTGAGTAAAATTTAAGTCGATAAAATGAATAATACTCTCTATAGCTTAAAAATTATTTAAAATGATCATTTTTCATAAATTTTTGATTTAAAAAAATGATTTTTTCTACAATTTTTTTATCCATTTTATATTTTGATTCTTTAGTCCATCCTGCTATATGTGGTGTAAATATTACTTTATTAGAATGAATAAGATAAAGAAATTTTTTATAAAATTTTCTATGACAAGAAATCTTTTTATCAAAAAAAAATTCTTCATATTCTAACACATCTAAACATGCTCCACATATTTTTCCATTTTTTAATGCTTCTACTAAATCATTTGTAATAACACATCCTCCACGAGAAGTATTTATTAAATAAAAAGATTTGTTGAATTTTTTTATGAAATCATAGTTTATCATTCCTTTTGTCCTTTTTGTATAAGGAACGTGCAAACTTACTATATCTGATTCTTTAAAAATTGTATTCATATTAACCTGTTTTGCGTAAAAATCCCCTCTTTTAGATAGAATGTCATAACATAATATTTTAACATCAAAATTTGATAATTTTTTCGCAAAAGATTTTCCTATATTTCCATATCCAATGATACCTATTGTTTTTCCCATAATTTCTATTCCTCTATTATTTTCTCTAATCCATTTTTTTTTTGTAATTATTTGTTGATGTGAACAAATTATATTGTTCATTATGCATAAAAGCATACCTATTGCATGTTCTGCAACTGCGTCTTTATTTCCTTCTGGGGAAGAAATTAAGGTTATTCCTTTTTTTGTAGCATAATTTTTATCTATATTTTCTGTTCCAGATCCAATTCGAGCTATAAATTTCAAGTTGTTAGCTTTTTCAATAAATTTTTTATCTATTTTTAATCTACTTCTTAAAATAACACCATCATATATAGATACATCAATTTTATCAATTAAATCATTGTAATTTTCATCACAAATAATTCCTTCTTTTTTCAATTTGAATATAATAAAAGGATGATTTTTATCTAAAATTAATACTTTTTTTATCATATACTATTTATCATAATCTTTATTATTTTCTGAATTTAAACTATCATCAAGATCTATAATTTCTTTTGAAGAATTTTTTTCTTTTTCCTTTTCTTCTTCATTAATTATGTTTTGTTCTTTAATATGAATTTCATTGCAATGGTCCCAATAAGTTTGATAATTTTTAGGCTTATGAAATAACAATTTTTCATGATAAATCAAATTGATATCTTTATATAAACTTTTCATATAATAAGCCCATATAGGTAAAGCCATATTGGCTCCTTGTCCTAATTTGATACTCTCAAAATGAGAAAATCTATCTTCCCATCCAACCCAAACTCCAGTAGTTAAATTAGGAATCATACCTATAAACCATCCATCTGAATGTTCATTAGTTGTTCCTGTTTTTCCAGCTATATCTCCTGATAAATTGTATGTTTTTAATCTTTTTGCGGTTCCATATTTCACAACTCCTTGCATTAATTTTAACATAATATATCCAATTTCTTCACTAAAAACTTGTCTTCTACTAAGATCTACATGTTCTTTAATTAAGTTACCATTTTCATCCTCTATTTTCACTAAAATAGAAGGTTTTACATAAGTCCCATAATTCGTAAATGTGTTAAAAGCTCCAGTCATTTCATATAAAGTTAAATCGGCAGAACCAAGTGCAATAGATGGATGTTCAGGAATTACAGATTCTATTCCCATTTTTTTTGCTAGATGAATTACTGGACTTGGAGTCATTTGTGATATTAAACGAGCTGAAATTGTATTAACGGAAAAAGCTAAACCATCTTTTAAAGTAAGAAAACCTCCGTATTTTCCATTGGAATTTCTAGGAGTCCATTTTCCTAAATGGAATTTCTCATTTGAAATTTTTGTACAAGGATTGTAATGTAATTCATTAATAGCTGCAGCATACAAAATAGGTTTAAAAATAGACCCAACTTGACGTTGTGTTTTTGCTACATGATCATATTGAAAATAATTAAAATCTACACCCCCCACCCACGCTTTAATAAATCCAGTAGAAGATTCTATTGAGAGCATTCCTGCTTGAATAATACTTTTTTGGTAACGAATAAAATCCCATGGTGACATAAATACTCTTTTGGATCCGTTCCAAGTAAATAATTTTATAAATTGTGGTTTTTTGAATTCTTTTATAATTTGATCTTCTGTTAATCCTTTTTGTTTTAAATCTTGGTAAATAGAAGTCCTACGCATTGCAGACATAAGAATACGGTTTGTTTTTTCTGGAGAAATATTTAAAAATGGGGCATTTTTATTCGTTTTTTGAAAACGATTAAACAGAATTTGTAATTGGCTAAGATGTCTTTTAACTGCTTGTTCTGCATAATTTTGCATTTTAGCATCAATAGATGTATATATTTTTAATCCACTAGAATAAAGATTTAGTTTTTGCCCGGTTTTTTTTTCATGCTCATCTAAAACTTCTTGAATTTCTTTTTTTAAAAATTCACCATAATAAGTAAGCAATTCAAAATCTTTTTTTTGTATTTTAAAATTAACTTTTAGAGGTTTTTCCATTTCTTTTTTATATTTATAAATACTTAAAAAATTGTATTTTTTCATTTGATATAAAACTAAATTTCTTTGTTGTTTTGCTCTAAAAGGATAATTTTTGGGATTGTACAAAGAAGGATTTTCTAACATTCCAACTAACACAGCGCATTCTCCTAAATTTAAATCAGAAACCTTTTTATTAAAATAAGTGTGAGATGCAGTTTCTATTCCTTTTGCATTATATAAAAAATCAAATTTGTTATAATACATAGTAATAATCTCTTCCTTTGTATAACGTTTTTCTAATTCAATTGCCATAACCCATTCTAAAAGTTTCTGGTGTATCCTTTGGAATTTATTTTTTGCAGATGGTCCTGTAAAGAGTAGTTTAGCCAACTGTTGTGATATTGTACTTCCACCACCTTTTTTTCCTAAAGAAAAGATCGCTCTAAGAAAAGATTTAATATCAATTCCAGAATGATATTGAAAACGAATATCTTCTTTTGCAAGAAGTGCGTTCACAAGATCTTTCGGAAGTTGTTGATAATTAACCAAAGTTCTATTTTCTGAAAAAAATCTACCTAATAATATTCCATTAGAATCATATACTTCTGATCCTACTTTCATAGTGGAATTTTCTATATCTTTAATATTAGGTAAAGAACCTAAATAACCTTTAAAAGCTGCATAAAAAATACTAATGAACGTACTTATTCCTATAATAAACAAAAACCAAAAATAAAAAATAAGTTTATGAAAATAAGGATTTATTTTTGTACTTTTTTTTTTATACACGAAGTAAAATTATTTTAAAATGTAATTATGAAAATTCTATTATTATATAGACAAATCTTTAAATGTTAATTCTGTTTTTTGAATAGTATTAATCGTTGATAATTCCTCTAAAGAAGGTGTTATTTTATTTTTTTCTAAAATTTCTTTAATTTTTTTTACTTTTATTTTGAACCAAGTATTAGGTCTTTTGATATAAGAAAACCACATTTCTTTCTTAAAAATATCAATTTTCATACATTTAGCAATTCCTTTTTCTGTATGAATTTTGCTATTAAAGTCTGGAAAATTTTTTATAGCATCCAAATAAGCATCTAATTCATAATTAAGACAGCATTTCAATTTGCTACATTGTCCGGTTAATTTTTGAATATTTATGGATAATTGTTGATATCTCGCCGAATTTGTTGTTACACTTTTAAAAGTTTTTAACCAAGTAGAACAACAAAGTTCTCGTCCACAAGAACCAATTCCACCAATTTTGGCTGCTTCCTGTCTATATCCTATCTGTCGCATTTCTATGCGTATATGAAAATGTAAAGAGAACTCTTTAATTAACTTTCTGAAATCAATTCTATTTTCAGCTGTATAATAAAAAATAGCCTTTTCTCCATCTCCTTGATATTCTACATCACAAATTTTCATATAAAGATTTAAATTTTTTGCAATTTTTTTAGCTTTTAAAAGAGTGGAAGGTTCTTTTTTTTTTAAAAATTTCCAAATATTTATTTCTTTATATGTTGATTTCCTGTATACTTTTTTTAAAGTATTTGAATTAATAATTTTATTTCTTGTTTGTAATTTTACTAATTCTCCAGTTAAATATACTACTCCTATATCGTATCCTGTATTTCCAGATTTAGGTTCTACAGTTACAATATCTCCTTGAGATAAGGGTATTTTTTCTTGATTAAGAAAAAATTCTTTTCTATCATTTTTAAATTTTATTTCTATAATATCATATTTTTGATATTCAAAAGGTGATTGTATATTGGCTAACCAATCTAATGCATATTGTTTTTTTTGAAATAATTTTTCTTTTTTTTTACATTTATGTAAACAATCATAACATGATTTGTTCATTAATATAATAATAAGTTTAAATTCAGAAATAAAAATAAATTATGTTTTTATTTTTTTTAGATAAATAATTTTATATATATACACAATATATTTCTAATAATATGAATAAAAAAATTGCAGTATTTCCCGGATCTTTTGATCCTATTACTTTAGGCCATTATGACATTGTCATTAGAGCTTTAAGTTTATTTGATAAAATTATTGTAGCCATTGGAAAAAATTTTGAAAAAAAAAATATGTTTTCCCTTAAAAAAAGAAAAAAGTGGATACAAAAAACTTTTTTCAGCTTATCACCAAAAATAGAAATTGATTCATTCAATGGATTAACTATTTCTTTTTGTATAAAAAAAAAGCTCAATTTTTACTGAGGGGAATTCGAAATCAATTGGATTTTGAATTTGAAAAAAACATATCTATTCTTAATAAAGAATTATCAAATAAAAAACATGTTATTGAAACAGTTTATCTTTTTTCTTCTTATGAAAAATCCCATATCAGTTCTTATATTGTAAGAGATATTATAAAAAACGGAGGAGATTATACTATATTTGTTCCTCCTTCAGTTAAAATATAAAGAATTACATGTTATTTATCCAGTCAAGAACAATTTGTTTTTTTTCCATATTAACATTTATAAGTTTAACTTTAACTTTATCTCCTAAATGATAAATTTTTTTTTGTTTTTTTCCAATTATAGTATAATCATTTGAATTCAAAACATAAGAATCTTCTTTGATGTCATCTAATTTCACCATACCTTCAGTTTGAAATAATAACAAATCAATATAAACACTCCAGTCAGTAAAACCTGTAATCACACCATAAAATTCTTTTCCTATAAATTTTTTTATATATTTAACTTGTATAAATTTTAGAAATTCTCTTTCTGCATCTGTTGCTATACGTTCTTTATAACTACAGTGTTGAGATTGTTCTTCATAAAATTCTATTGGATGAAGTTTGTATTCTTTATTATTTTTTTTATTATCTGTTTCTTTTTTTATTTCTATTAAATAATAATTTAATAAACGATGCGCTATTATATCTGAATATCTTCTTATGGGAGAAGTAAAATGAGTGTAATATATAAAAGACAAACCATAGTGTCCTATATTATGTGTAGAATATTTAGCCTTACTCATAGCACGAAGAATTAAATTCTCAATCATATTTTGTTCTGGTTTTCCTTTAATTTGTTTTAATAAATGATTTATAGAATTTTTTAAATTTTTTAAATTAAAAAAATAACCTAAAGGTTCTATAATTTTTTTTAGAAAAAAAATTTTTTTATGATCAGGTTCATCGTGTACTCTGTAAATATAGAGTTTATTAGAGGGTTTTTTATTTGAATTTAAACTAACAAATTCTGAAATTTTTTGATTAGTCAATAACATAAATTCTTCAATCAAACGGTGAGCATCATTGTTTTTTTCTAAAGATAAAGATATTGGGTAATTTTTTTCATCTAAATTAAATTTTACTTCCATTTTATCAAGATAAATAGCTCCATTTTTTAATCGATTTTGAATTAATATTTTAGAAAATAAAAATAATGTGTAAATATCTTCATAATAATCTCCTTTTTTTTGTTCAAGTATATATTGAACTTCATCATATGTAAATTTTTTATTAGATCGTATTATAGTTTTTCCAAACCAATTTTTCAGTATTTTCCCTTGTTCATTTATATTAAAAATATAAGAAAAACTTAACTTATCTTTTTTTGGTTGTAATGAGCAAAGATCATTAGATAATATTTCAGGAAACATAGGAATAACTTTTCCTACAAAATAAATGGATGTAGCACGTAAATATGCTTCTTTGTCTAATAAACTTCCTTCTTTAATATAATAAGATACATCAGATATATGTACTCCTATTTCCCAAGTATTTTTTTTCAATTTTCTAATGGAAAGAGCATCATCAAAATCTTTTGCATTAAAAGGATCTATAGTAAAAGTATTAACGTTTCGCATATCTCTTCTTGTATCTATATCTAAAGTTTGTTTAGAATAAATTTTTTCAGCTTCATTTTCTATCTCTTTAGAAAATTTATAAGAAATTCCATATTCTTCTAATAAAGAAAAAATTTCTGTTTTATATTCTCCACAAGTTCCAAATGTTTTAACAATTTTACCTATAGGATTTTTTGATTTTCTAGGCCATGATGTAAGTTTAACTAAAACCTTATCGTTATGATTATATTTTTCCAACTTCTGTATTGGAACTAATATAGTTACATGAATATTATTATTTCGTACTATTCCATATTTATTATTAGATTCAACGTTAATTTTTAGAATCCCAATGAATTGATTGGTTTTTCTTTTAATTATTTTTAACACTTCTCCTTCCATTTTTTTTCTTTTTTGAGAAGAATAGAATCTAATTTTTACTAAGTCTCCTTCTAAAGCTCTATTTGTTTTATTTTTAGGAATAAAGACATCTTTATGAAATTCGCTTACATGAACAAATGCATATCCATGATGAGTAATTTTAATAAATCCTGTGGATAAATTATTATAATATTTTTTTTTTATTCTTCTTTTTTTTTTCATGACAAAAACATATCTATCTAGAATCTAAAGATTTTAAATCGAAAAAATTACTTGATATTTTTGTTACTAAACTTAGTTTATTATTTATTATATTTGCAATGATCCGTTTTTTTACTATATATAAAAAATAAAATAACTCTAAGATGACAAGTAAACGTATATTATATGTTTCTTCGGATTTATTTCCTTTTTCTTCAGAGAACACAATATCTTTTTCTGTATTGAAAGTCACTAAATTTATGCAATCAACAGGAAATGATGTACGTATATTTATGCCTCGTTTCGGAATCATAAATGAAAGAAGGCATCAATTACATGAAGTTATTCGTTTGTCAGGTACAAATTTAGTCATCAATGATATTGATCAACCTTTATTAATTAAAGTTGCTTCTATTCCTGATGCTAGATTACAAGTTTATTTTATAGATAATGAAGAATATTTTAAAAGAAAAGCAATAGATGAAGATGAAAATGGAATTTTTTTTCAAGATAATGATGAAAGAGCTTTATTTTTTACAAAAGGTGTTTTAGAAACTGTAAGAAAACTAAATTGGAAACCTGATATTATACACATATATGGATGGATGAGTTCTTTTATTCCTTTATATATCAAAAATTTATATAAAAATGATCCAGTGTATCAAACTGTAAAAATCATTGTGTCTATTTATAATAAACCTTTTAAAGGTTTTTTGAATAAAGATATTATTCAAAAAATTAAATCTGATGGAATAAAATCTAGACAATTAAAATTGTTGGAAAAACCAAATTATTTTAATCTAATCAAACTGTGTATGTATTTTTCAGATTCTATTATAAAAGGAGATTTTATTTTTCCTAAGGAAATAGAAGATTATATAAAAGAAAATAAATTGTTAGTATTAAAATATTATCCTGTAGAAGAGATAGAAACCGTTTATCAACAATTTTATAAAGAAACTTTTTTAGAAGAGATAAATTAAATTAATAAATAGATAAAAAAAATTATAATTTTATCTAAAAATGTGTGGTATAATCGGTTATTTGGGTCATAAAGAAGCTTATCCTATCATTATTAATGGATTAAAAAAATTAGAATATAGAGGATACGATAGTTCCGGTATTGCTGTTTTCTATAAAAATGGATATAATTTATATAAAACAAAAGGAAGAGTTTATGAATTGGAGAAGAAAATTTCTTCTTGTAAAAAAAAAATAAAAGGAACTACGGGTATAGGTCATACAAGATGGGCTACTCACGGAATAGCAGATCATATCAATGCTCATCCTCATGTTTCGAATTCTAATGAACTTATTATAATTCATAATGGAATTATAGAGAATTATTATGCTATTAAAATTATTTTATTAAAAAATGGATTTACTTTTAAAAGTCAGACAGATACAGAGGTTTTAGTTAACTTAATCGAATATCTTAAAAAAGAAAATAAATTATCATTAGAAGAAGCTGTTAGAATTTCTTTAAACGAAATTATAGGGGCTTATTCTATTGTTGTAGTAGAAAAATCTCATCCTGAAACAATTATAATTGCAAAATTAGGAAGTCCTTTATCATTAGGAATAAATAATAAAGAATTTTTCGTTGCATCTGATCCTATTTCTTTTATAAATTATACTAAAAGTGTCCTTTATTTAAAGGATGGAGAAATGGCTATCCTTAAGAAAGGAAAAGAATTAGATCTTAGAAAGATTATAGATAATCATAGATTAAATCCAATTGTTAAAAAACTTAAAATTAATTTAAAAGAAATTGAAAAAGGGGAATATAAATATTTTATGTTAAAGGAAATATATGAACAACCTAAAACAATTTTAGATACCTTACGTGGTAGATTATTAATTCCGGAAAAAATTATTTGTATTAATGGAGTAGAATTTAATAAAGATATTTTTATCCATGCTAAATGTATAACTATAGTGGCGTGTGGGACCTCATGGCATGCTGGTTTGATTGGAGAATATTTATTAGAGGAACTTACACGTATTCCAGTAGAAGTAGAATATGCTTCTGAATTTCGATATAGAAATCCTATTTTAGGAAAAAATGACGTTATTATTGTGATTTCGCAGTCAGGAGAAACAGCCGATACTTTAGCAGCTTTAAAATTAGCAAAAAAGAAAGGGGCTTTTGTATTTGGAATTTGTAATGTAGTAGGATCATCTATTGCGAGAAATGTAGATGCAGGAGCTTATACACATGCAGGACCTGAAATTGGTGTAGCTTCTACTAAAGCTTTTACAGCACAAATTACGGTTCTTATATTATTATCTTTAATCATAGGAAAAAACAGATCTACCATTAATAATAATCGTTACAAATTCTTATGTAAAGAATTAGGTTTAATCCCAGAGAAAGTTGACTATACATTGAAGATAGTGGATAGTATCATAAGAAAAATATCTCAAATATATTATAATGTAAATAATTTTTTGTATTTAGGAAGAGGAATTAATTTTCCGGTTGCTTTAGAAGGAGCTTTAAAATTAAAAGAAATATCCTATATACATGCAGAAGGTTATCCTGCAGCAGAAATGAAACATGGACCTATAGCCTTGGTAGATGAAAATATGCCAGTGGTATTTGTTGCTATAAAAGAAGGATTTTATAATAAAATTGTGGCAAACATACAAGAAATAAAAGCTAGAAAAGGGAAAGTTATAGTTATAATTAACGAAGATGATACTCAAGTTAATATGTTAGCTGATCATGTAATAAAAATACCAAGTACCCCTGAAATACTTAGTCCATTATTAACTGTTATTCCACTTCAATTATTAGCTTATCAAATTGCTTATATACGTGGAGAAAATATAGATCAACCTAGAAATTTAGCAAAATCAGTGACAGTAGAATAACTTTATTTTTTTATAAATTTCTCTAAAGCCATAACCATAGAAGGAAATTCTGGAGTTGGTACTTGAATATCAATTTTTAATCCTGCTTTATAAGCAGCATTTAAAGTATTTTTCCCAAAAGTAGCAATTTTAATATTATTTTGATCAAAATTAGGAAAATTATCAAATAAAGATTTTATTTCTGCTGGATTAAAAAAAACTAAAATATCATAGTATACATGTTTTAAATTTAGATCTGATAAATTACTAGAAGCTGTTTTATATAAAATAACTCTTTTCCAGAAAATATTTTGTTTATTCAAGATATCAGGAATTTCAGGTTTTAGTATATCTGAAGAAGGTAAGAGAAATTTTTCTTTATAGTGTTTTTTAATGTAAGGAAGTATATCTTTAAATGATTTGTTTCCAATATGAATTTTTCTTTTTCTGAAGACAATATATTTTTGTAAATAATAAGCTATAGATTTTGTTTGACAGATATATTTCATAGAAATGGGAACTTTAAAACGCATAGATTCTGCCAATCTAAAATAATGATCTATAGATTTTTTACTAATAAAAAGTAATACAGTAAAATCAGAAAATTTAATTTTCTGTTTTCTTACTTCGATAGAAGAAGCACCTTTTACTTCTATAAAAGATCGAAAATCGATATTTACATTTTTATTTTTGCTAAGCTTTATATATGGAGTGTTAGAGTCTCTATTAAGAGATTGTGAAATCAGAATATTATTAGTCTTCATCCTTATTTTACAATAGAGTTAGTTTGTTGATTTTAAGAGTGTAAATTTATGCAGAAAATTAATATAAAAAAAGTAGAAAAAGGCACAGAGCGGAATCGAACCGCTGTAAAAGGTTTTGCAGACCTCTGCCTATCCATTCGGCCACAGTGCCATTAATTAAAAAAATATAAAAACAATTAATTAATTATCTAAAATAACACAAACTCTATCTACATTCCCTTGTAATGGAGGGTTTTCTTTACAGATTTTAACTTTTGTATGTTTGATTAAAGGTTTTTTATATTTTTTTATAATTTTTTGGATTATTCTTTGTGCTAAATGTTCAATCAATTTAGAATTAATTTTCATTTCTTCTTTTACAATGCAATATAAATCTACATAATTAATAGTTTGAGTTAAATTATCACTGACAGACGCTTGATAAAAGTCAAATTCAACTTCTATATTAATTGTATAATAAGATCCAACATATTTTTCTTCTGACATGCATCCATGAAATCCAAGTAATTTAATATTCTCTAATATAATTTTCCCCATTAAAAAATATTACTTTTTTATAGCTTTTTTATAGTTTTCTTCCACTTTCGTCCAATTTACAATGTTCCAAAAAGAAGAAATATAATCTAAACGACGATTTTGGTATTGTAAATAATAAGCGTGTTCCCAAACATCTAATCCTAATATTGGAATACCTTCACAACCTATACCATTCATAAGAGGATTATCCTGATTTACTGTCGAACAAATTGTTAATTTTTTTTCTTTTACACATAACCAAATCCATCCAGAACCAAAATGATTAGCTGCAATTTTAGAAAAAGATTCTTTGAAAGAATCAAAAGAATTAAAATTTCTTTGAAAAAGATTATTCAAACTTTCACTTAGATTAGTATATTTTGTATGAGGAATTAATATATTCCAAAAAAGATTATGGTTATAAAAACCACCGCTATTATTACGTATTGTTGAAGATTCAATATGAGCTCTTTTCAAAATTTCTTCTATAGAAAAATTTTCCATATTTGTATTTGAAATGGCCTTATTTAGATTGTTAGTATAAGCATTGTGATGCTTATTGTAATGAATATCCATAGTTTTTCTATCTATATAAGGTTCAAAATCATGATATGAATAAAATAATTTTGGAAGTTTAAATGACATATTTAATTATTTATTTCAAGTAAACAAATATAATTAAAAAAAATCTTGTTAATTAATTTAATATTGATTGTGGTATTTATGATATTATTGCTTCTATTCCTGGAAGAGTTTTATTATTCAAATAATACAACATAGATCCTCCTCCAGTAGATAAATAGCTTATTTTTTTTTCGTAGTTTCCCATTTTTAATGAAGCAAGAGAATCTCCGCCTCCTACTAAAGAAAAAGCTCCTTTTTCAGTTGCATTTGCAATTGCTTTTGCCATTGATTTAGTTCCTAAAGAAAAATTTGAAAATTCAAAAACACCTACAGGTCCATTCCAAAAAATAGATCCTGATTTTTTTATAATTTTACAGAAATTTTTTATGGAAGAAGGACCTATATCTAAACCCATCCATCCATCCGGAATGGAATAAATAGACACAATTTTAGTATTAGCTTCATTTTTGAATGAGTCAGCAACTATTACATCATCTGGTAAGTGTATAATATTTTGATATTTATACAAAATTTTTTTCAATATTTTTTCAAATTTTTGATTTTTTTCTATCATAGAATCTCCTACTCTTCCTCCTTTTATTTTCACAATAGGATAAGACATTCCTCCTCCTATTAAAATAGAATCTGCAAACTTAATAAAATTTTCAATAATCTCTATTTTAGAAGAAATTTTTGCTCCTCCTAGCAATACAGTAATAGGTTTTTTTCCTTTTCCATGTAAAAATTGGTTTAAGTATTGTATTTCCTTTTTCATAAGAAAACCAATACATTTTTTTTGTTTAAAAAATTTTGGAAGAATAGTGATAGAAGCATGTTTACGATGAACAACTCCAAAAGCATCATTAACATAGATATTTCCCAATTTCGACAATTCATAAGCAAAATTATGATCTTCTTTTTCTTCTTCTTTATAAAAACGAAGATTTTCCAATAATAAAATTTCTCCAGGTTTTAATGCATTAACTTTTTCTATTACAGTTTTTCCTACACAAACTTCACAAAAGTTAACAGAAATTTTTAGTTTTTTAGATAGATGGTCTGATAAAAATTTGATAGAATGTTCTTTACGAAAAATCCCTTTTGGTCTTTTAAAATGAGAAATAAGAACAATTTTTCCTTTATCAGAAAAAATTTTTTTAATAGTAGGAATACTATATCTAATACGTGTATCATCTGTAATTTCAAAAAATTTATTTACAGGAACATTAAAATCAACTCTTATTAAAGCGGTTTGATTTTCAAAATTAAAATCATCAATAGTTTTTATTTTTTTCACAAATAAAATAAGATCAAAAACCAAGTTTACAAACTTACTAAATTTATTTTTTTAATTTAAATTTAAATGTATTTAATGTATATTTATGTTTCTTGGTTTTACTAGGTTTTCCTTGTTTATTTATTCTATTTTATTGTGCTTAAAATGTGAATTGTGAATGATAATAGCAATAGGATCTGATCATACAGGAATTTATTATAAATATTCGATAAACAATTTTTTAATTGAAAAAGGACATAAAATTATAGATTTTGGATATTCTGAATACGGTAAAAAAGTTGATTATCCTGATTTTATTCATCCTACAGCAGAATTTGTGAATAGAGGAAAGGCTAATTTTGGAATTATCATATGTGGAAGTGGAAATGGAGCAGCTATGACAGCTAATAAATATCAAAATATTCGTGCAGCTTTAGTATGGAAGAAAGAAATTGCTATTTTGGCGAGAAAACATAATAATGCTAATATCATTAGTTTACCAGCGCGTTTTGTAGATAAAAGTAAAATTATGGATATTGTGAAAATATTTTTGGAAACAAAATTTGAAGGTGGTAGACATAAAATAAGAATAGAAAAAATACCTAAAAATCCTCAGTAGCTCAGTTGGTTAGAGCACCTGACTGTTAATCAGGGTGTCGCTGGTTCGAATCCAGCCTGAGGAGTTATTACGGAAGATGTAACTCAGTTGGTTTGGAATAGAGGTCTGGAGCGTGTGATTACTGTGGTTCAAGTCCAGTCAACCACGATTGTTATTTATTTTCATAAATGAAATTAGATACTATTTGAATAGCTTTTTTTTTTGCTTGAAACAAATCAACATTTAATAAAACAAAATCAAATAAATTTGCAAATTTATTTTCTTCTTTAGCCTTATTTACACGAATATTTATATTTTTTTTATTTTCTTCTGAATTTTTGTAATATCTTTTAGTTAACCTTTCTTTTAAAGTCTTTATAGAATTTACCATTATAAATATAGATAAAGAATTATTAGGGTATTTTCTTTTTAAATTTAATCCTCCTTTCACATCTATATCGAATAAAATATGTTGATTAGATTTCCAAATTTGGAAAATTTCATTTTTTAAAGTTCCGTAAAATAAATTGGGATAAACTTCTTCCCATTCTGCAAATTGACTCTTTTTTATTTTAGAAATAAAAGAGTTTGTAGACAAAAAATAGTAATCTTTTCCATGTATTTCATTGTTTCGAATTGATCTTGTAGTACATGAAACAGAAAATTTTAATTTTGGAACTTCTGAAAGTAAACAATGTGAAATAGTTGTTTTTCCAGATCCAGAAGGACCTGATAAAATAATCATTTTTCCTTTTTTCATTATTTTGCCATAACTTTAACTTTATGGAAAATTAAGTTTTTATAAAAAATTCATATGAAATGAAATTAGGTATAGTAGGTGTTACGGGGATGGTAGGTCGTGTAATGATTAATCTTTTAGAAGAAAGAAATTTCCCATTAAAAGAATTGTATCTTTCTGCTTCTGAAAGATCTATCGGAAAAAAAATTTGTTTTAAAAAACAAGAATATAAAATTTTGAGTATATATGATTTATTTTTAAAAAAACCTAATATTGTTTTATTTTCAGCAGGATCTGATATATCAAAAGAATGGGCTCCAAAGTTTTCAAATATAGGATCTACAGTTGTAGATAATTCATCTGCTTGGAGAATGGATTCTAGAAAAAAATTAATTGTTCCTGAAATCAACGCTTTTTCCCTATCTAAACAAGATAAAATTATTGCAAATCCAAATTGTTCTACAATACAATTAGTTATGGTGTTGTTTCCATTACATATAGAGTATAAAATAAAAAGAGTTATTATTTCAACTTATCAGTCTGTAACAGGTACTGGAAAAAAAGCTTTAGATCAATTACATCAAGAAAAAAATGGGGATTATTCTTATAAAATATATCCGTATTCTATTTATCAGAATGTTTTACCTCATTGTGATCATTTTACAGATCATGGATATACTTTAGAAGAAATGAAGTTAATAAATGAAACAAAAAAAATTATAAATGATTATAGTATAGCAATAACAGCTACCGCTGTACGTGTTCCCGTTATAGGGGGACATTCAGAAAGTGTAAATGTAACATTTAGAAAAAAACCTAATGTAAATCGTATACATGATATTTTATCCAAAACAAAAGGAATAATAGTTCAAGATTTTCCAAAAAAAAATATTTATCCAATGCCATTATATGCTCATGGAAAAGACGAAATTTTTGTTGGTAGAATACGAAAAGATTTTTCATTTGAAAATTCCATAAACATTTGGATAGTAGCAGATAATCTTCGTAAAGGTGCAGCTACTAATGCTATTCAAATTGCAGAATATTTAACAAAAAAAAAATATGTTTAGTTATTTCACATTTTTTCAATAATAATTGTATATTCTCCTAATATTTTTTTTATATTTTGATAGTATAAAATCATTTTTTCTATGGTTCCTCTTGATATATTTTGAAAATATTTAGATATTTCTTTACATATAACAATATTTCTGTTTGAACCGAAGAAATATTTTATATCATTTAATGTTTGTAATAACCTGTGAGGAGACTCATATAATATAATCGTTCTATTTTCTTTAGATAAATTGTTTAGTTTAATTCTTTTTTTTTTTTTGGATAGAAAACCAATGAAGGTAAATTCATTAGCAGATAAACCTGAACAAACTAATGCTGGAACAAAAGCTGTAGGTCCAGGTAAACATTCTATTTTAATGGATGCTTCTATACAAGATCTAATAAGTAAATAACCTGGATCAGATATACCTGGAGTTCCAGCATTAGATATTAAAGCTAACTTTTTTCCTTTTTTGATTTTCTTTATAAGAGAAGGAATTATTTTATGTTCATTATAAATATGATATTTATTTGTATTATTTTTAATATTATAAAAATCAAATAATTTTTTAGAAAATCTATAATTTTCAACTAAAATTAAATCCACTTCTTTTAAAATTCGTAAACCTCTGAATGTAAAATCTTCTAAATTTCCTATAGGAGTGGGAACAATATATAACATATTAAAATAAATTGTACAATAACAATATTATAATAAATCTAATATTTTTATTATTATGATAAAAAAATTATAACTTTCATTTATGCTATTTTATTAAAATAAAAATTTTTGTAATAATAAATTAGGTCATGTAAAATGTTTTTTTTGAAATTTAGAATTTCATTCTATACTTTGAATTCTATTCTAGAAAAAAGAATAGAGTATAGTTCATAAGTTAGTTTAATGCATTAAAAGAATTAATTAATGCTGATGAAATCAATAATAATGAGAGGAAAACAGTATATATTTAGAAGTAATTTAGTTTCTGGGGATATCATATTTAAATATGATTTAAATGGTTTTTTGAGAGAAATTATTTTTCCAAAAAGACTTTCTTTATCACATTATATATGGATAGGAAAATACTTACCTTATAATGAATCTATCATTAATAAAATGAAAAATTCTAGGGCAGCTTTTTCAATTGAAGAAATTCCTGCTGATTTATCTTTTAACCGTTTTTGGACAGATTATAGATACAAGGTCGGAAAAAAAAGAATGGCTGAAAATATATGGAACCGGATGTCTTTATCTGATAAATTAAAAGCGTTATCTTATATACCAAAATATTTAGATCATGTTAAACGTACAGGACATGATCAAGCCTATCCAACAACTTATTTAAATCAAAGATATTTTGATAGTTAATTTAACTAATTATTTATCAAATAAAATTCTTTAATTTTTTTTATTTCTATTTTCGATTATAATATTTATAGCTTGTTCTAAGTTAAATGAATTATCAAAAAATATATTTTCATCAATGGGAATTGATTGATTGTTATGTTTAATGTAAATATTGTACTTATTTATTTTTAAATAAATTTCATTATTTTCGAACATTCCTAGTAGTTTGGGTAACTCAAGCATTTTTAATGCTTCTGTAAGAGAGACTGCCTCTATTTTTTGTTTGTTTAATAAAGGAGAAAATTTTGGTTTTTCTTTATTCTTAAATTCTCCCATTTGTATGATAGGTCCATATTTAGCTATTTTGGCAAAAATTTTTTTTTTAGATTTTGGATCCTTACCCAAAAAACGTTCTTTAGAAATTTTACTTACATTTTTTTCCACATATTTTATTTTTTTATAAAATTTATTATAGAAATTTTCAAGAGTTTTAATCCAAGATTGTTCCCCTTTAGCTATTTTATCAAAATTCTTTTCTAGATTTGAAGTAAAATTATAATTTATTATTTCATCAAAATTTTTCTTTAAAAAATCAGTAATTAAAATACCTATTTCTGTAGGATAAAATTTACTTTTTTCTATTTCAATAATTTTATCATTTTTTTCAATAATTGAATTTCCTTTTAAAAAAAAAATTTCGCGTATTTTAGTTTTTTTTAAGATTTTTTGTATATTAACATAATTTCTTTTTTGTATAGTAGAAATTATGGGAACATAAGTAGAAGGCCTTCCTATTCCTAATTTCTCTAATTTTTTTACCAAATTAGCTTCATTATATCTTTGTATATGATCTTTTACAATTTGTTGGGCTATAATTTCTTTTTTTTCCAAAAAAGATCCTTTTTTTATTGAGAAAATATCATGTTTATCTTTTTTTTCTTCTTTACTTTCATTTGAAATTTTCATAAATCCATCAAAAAAAACAGTTTTTTTTATACAAATGAAAAAATTTTCTAAATGAGAAGATTTAATATAAATTTCTTTTTTTTCAAAAATAGCATCTGTCATTTGTCCTTTAACTGTTCGGCTCCATATAAGTTTATAAAGACGTTTTTGAAAAATATCTAAATTCTTTAGATAATCTTCACCATAATTGATAACAGTAGGATGAATTGCTTCATGAGCTTCTTGAGATAATTGGTTATTGTTTTTTGAAAATTTTCTTATAAATAAATATTTTTTTCCATATAAAGAGAGTATAAAATTTTTAATATCTAATAATATACTTTTTGATAAATTTGTACTATCCGTTCTAATATATGTAATAAATCCTTTTTCATATAATTTTTGAGCTATTAACATTGTTTTGGATATGGAATAGTTTAGTTTTCTATAAGCTTCTTGTTGTAGAGATGAAGTTGTGAATGGAAGAGGAGGACTTTTTTTTTCCTGTTTTGTAGAAATTTTTTTAATTATAAAACTACTATTCATGCATAATGTTAAAATGTTTTTCATTTTTTCTTTATCTTCCACTTTTTTTTCCAGTTTAGCATTGAGAGTTATCTTTTCTTTAGTATTAATAAATGTTCCACTTATTTGATAAACTGGAGAAGGAATAAAATCTTGTATTTTTTTTTCTTGTTCTACTATTAATTTTACAGCTACAGATTGAACTCTTCCTGCAGAAAGACCTGTATTAATTTTTTTCCATAAAATAGGAGATAATTGAAAACCTACTAATCTGTCTATAATTCTTCTAGTTTGTTGAGCATGAACCAAATTATAATCAATTAATCTTGGGTTTTTTATAGCATTGTAGATTGCATTTTTTGTGATTTCGTGAAAAACAATTCTTCTATATTTTTGATCAGGAATGTTAAATGTTTTGTAAATTTGATAAGCTATAAACTCCCCCTCACGGTCTTCATCTGAAGCTAACCAGATGATTTCATGAGTTTCTATTAGTTTTTTAAGATTTTGAAAAATTTTTTTTTTTAGATAGAATTACATAATTAGGTTTAAAATTTTCTTCAATCTTGATTCCTATTTCTTTCTCTGGTAGATCAATAATATGTCCATGACTAGATACCACGTAATAATTATTTCCAAGAAATGTTTGTATTGTATGAGCTTTAGTAGGGGATTCTACTATTACTAAATTTTTTTTCATTATATGTTTAAATTTATTGATTTCTTTCCACAACAAAATTTACCATTATTTTTAATGTTTCTTTAATCTTTCCTTCCGGATAAAATTCTAATATTTTTAATGCATTATTACGAAATTTAATCATTTTTTGAGTAGCATATTCTAATCCTCCATATTTTTTTACATAATCCATTATTTGATGTCTTTTTTTTTCGTCATAATTTCTTATATAATTTAGTATACATTTTTGATCTTTTTTAGAAGCTTTTTTTATAGCATAAATAAGAGGAAGTGTTATTTTTTTTTCTCTCAAATCTATCCCTACAGGTTTTCCTATAAAATTATTATTTTTTTCTTCATAATCAAATAGATCATCTTTAATTTGAAAAGCTATGCCTGTAAAAATTCCAAATTCTCTCATTTTTAAAGCGGTTTTTTCATCTGTACTAACTGAACGTGCTCCTGCTTCACAAGAAGCTGCAATTAAACTAGCTGTTTTATGATAAATAATTTGATTGTAAATTTTTTCAGTAATATCTAAATTTTTAGATTTTTCTATTTGTAATAATTCTCCTTGACTCATATCTTTTATAGTTTTACATACAATTTTTAGTAAGTCATAATAATTATTATCTGTTGCAATTAAAAGGCTTTTAGAAAGCAAATAATCTCCCATTAAAACAGCTATTTTATTTTTCCATATAGCATTAATGGAAAAAGTACCTCTACGAAGAGAACTATTATCGATAACATCGTCATGTACTAAAGTAGCTGTATGTATTAACTCAATTAAACAAGCTGTATGATAAGTTTTTTTTTGTATGTTTCCTAACATCTTGGCTATTAGAAAAACAAATATAGGACGAATTAATTTTCCTTTTCTGTGAATGATATAATGAGTAATTTTATTTATAATAGGAATATTGTTTTTAATTGTATCCGAAAATTGTCTTTCAAATTCTTTGATTTCTTTTTTTATGGTAGCTTTTATTTTTTCTAAAATAATTTCCATGATATTGCAATAAAATCTTAATGATTTCTTAATAATATATTTATAGTATTAACATGGCATCTCCATAAGAATAAAATCTGTATTTTTCTTTTATTGCGATTTGGTATGCTTTCATTATTAAATCAAAACCTGTAAAAGCTGCTGTCATCATAAGTAACGTTGATTTTGGCATATGAAAATTCGTAATCATAGAATTAGATATGCTGAAGTTGTAAGGAGGAAAAATAAATTTATTAGTCCATCCAGAAAATGGATTTAAGTTTTTATCAGAAGAAACAGAGCTTTCGATAGCTCTCATAGATGAAGTTCCAACTGCACAAATTCTTTTTTTTTTTTGAATAGAAGAATTAATTATTTTGCAAACTTTCTCATTTATAGAACATTCTTCGGAATCCATTTTATGTTTTGATATATCTTCTACTTCTACAGGGATAAAACTTCCTAATCCTAGGTGTAAGGTTATTTCTGCTAAATTAATTCCTTTTATTTCTAATTTTTTTAATAAGTGTTTTGAAAAATGTAAACCTGCTGTAGGTGCTGCTACGGATCCTTCTTCTTTAGCGTATACTGTTTGATAACGAAATTTATCATTTTTTTCTGGTTTCCTATTAATATATTTAGGTAAAGGAGTTTTTCCTAATTCTTTAATTTTCTTTATTAATTCCTCATGACTACCATTAAAATTAAGTTGTAAAATTCTACCTCTAGAAGTAGTATTATCTATCACTTCTCCTGTTAATCCATATCCAAAATTTAATTTATTTCCTACTCTTACTTTTCTTGCAGGATCAACTAATACATCCCATGTTCTATCTTTTGAATCTAATTCTCTAAGTAAAAAAACTTCTATTTTAGCTTCGGTTTTTTCTTTATTTCCAAATAATCTTGCTGGAAAAACTTTAGTATTATTAAGAATAATGGTATCTCCTTCCTCAAAATATTCATGTAAATCTTTAAATAGTTTATGTTCTATTTTTTGATTTATTCTATGAATAACCATTAGTTTAGATTCGTCTCTTTCTTGTGTAGGAAATTTAGCAAGAAGATTTAAAGGAGATATAAAATCAAAATCTGAAGTTCTCATTAATAATAAAAAAATTTTTTATATTGCATTTATAAAATTATATTATTTTTTTTCTAAAATAAAAAATAAATATATACATTTATTCTTGTCATTATTATTTTTTTTTTAGGGAAAAAAATGTATACTTGTATACTCATCTTATATAGTATTTATTGTTCTTTGCATTTTAAATGAAAGAAAGCTTCTAAGCCTGATAATACTTAATAATATTTAAGGATTTTCTAATCAAAGTTTTACGTGTATTTGATACTAATTTTTTTTTATACAACGGAGAGTTTGATCCTGGCTCAGGATGAACGCTAGCGGCGGGCTTAACACATGCAAGTCGTGGGGCAGCATGAAATCTAATATTTTAGATTTTGATGGCGACCGGCGTACGGGTGCGTAACACGTACGTAACCTGCCTTTTGCTAGAAAATAGCCTGAGGAAACTCGGATTAATATTCTATAGCATAGTAAAATCGCATGATTTTATTATTAAAGTAGAAATACGGCAAGAGATGGGCGTGCGTCCGATTAGTTAGTTGGTAAGGTAAAGGCTTACCAAGACGATGATCGGTAGGGGGCCTGAGAGGGTGATCCCCCACACTGGTACTGAGACACGGACCAGACTCCTACGGGAGGCAGCAGTGAGGAATATTGGTCAATGGAGGAAACTCTGAACCAGCCACGCCGCGTGCAGGAAGAATGCCTTACGGGTTGTAAACTGCTTTTGTTTAGGAATAAAAATTCTTACGTGATAAGAATTGTGAATGTACTATACGAATAAGTGTCGGCAAACTCCGTGCCAGCAGCCGCGGTAATACGGAGGACACGAGCGTTATCCGGATTTATTGGGTTTAAAGGGTGCGTAGGCGGTTTATTAAGTCAGTAGTGAAATATTACAGCTTAACTGTTAAAATTGCTATTGATACTGGTAGACTTGAGTGAGACTGGAGTAGCTGGAATGTGTGGTGTAGCGGTGAAATGCATAGATATCACACAGAACACCGATCGCGAAAGCAGGTTACTAAGTCTATACTGACGCTGAGGCACGAAAGCGTGGGGAGCAAACAGGATTAGATACCCTGGTAGTCCACGCCGTAAACGATGATCACTAGTTGTTGGATTCATTTCAGTGACTAAGCGAAAGTGATAAGTGATCCACCTGGGGAGTACGGTCGCAAGACTGAAACTCAAAGGAATTGACGGGGGCCCGCACAAGCGGTGGAGCATGTGGTTTAATTCGATGATACGCGAGGAACCTTACCAAGGTTTAAATGTACTACGAATAAGCTAGAAATAGTTTAGTCTTCGGACGGAGTACAAGATGCTGCATGGTTGTCGTCAGCTCGTGCCGTGAGGTGTTGGGTTAAGTCCCTCAACGAGCGCAACCCTCATTGTTAGTTGCCAGCGAATAATGTCGGGGACTCTAACAAGACTGCCGACGTAAGTCGAGAGGAAGGTGGGGATGACGTCAAATCATCACGGCTCTTATACCTTGGGCTACACACGTGCTACAATGGTCGGTACAAAGGGTTGCAACTGAGTGATCAGAAGCTAATCTCTAAAAGCCGATCTCAGTTCGGATTGGAGTCTGCAACTCGACTCTATGAAGTTGGAATCGCTAGTAATCGCATATCAGCCATGATGCGGTGAATACGTTCCCGGGCCTTGTACACACCGCCCGTCAAGCCATGGAAGTCGGGGGTACCTGAAATCGGTGACCATAAAAGGAGCTGCTTAAGGTAAAATTGATAACTGGGGCTAAGTCGTAACAAGGTAGCCGTACCGGAAGGTGCGGCTGGAATATCTCTTTTTTAGAGTTTTTAACTTAACAGATTAGAAGTCCTATATGTTATGTAAATTAGGCTAGAAGCTTTCTTTCTTTAATTATGATCAAAAAATATTAAGAATATACTAATTTTAAATTAATAAGATAATTAAGGATAAATAAAATCAGTCTCGTAGCTCAGATGGTTAGAGCGCTACACTGATAATGTAGAGGTCCGCGGTTCAATTCCGCGCGAGACTATTGATTTTTTTTAAGTGGGGGGGGGAATTAGCTCAGATGGCTAGAGCGCCTGCTTTGCACGCAGGAGGTCATCGGTTCGACTCCGATATTCTCCATTTTTTTTGATTTGAAAGTTCTTTGACATACATAATATACAATTAATGAGCAATGAAAAAGCTAATCAAGGGCGTATGGTGGATGCCTTGGCTCTGAGAGGCGAAGAAGGACGTGATAAGCTGCGATAAGCTGCGGGGATTGGCATATACGAATTAATCCGCAGATTTCCGAATGGGGAAACCTATCATATTAATAATATGATATTACTTTTTATTAAGTAAAGCGAACCTAGAGAACTGAAACATCTAAGTATCTAGAGGAAAAGAAAACAATAGTGATTCTGTTAGTAGTGGCGAGCGAAAGCGGAAAAGCCTAAACCATTATAGTCTAGGCTATAGTGGGGTTATAGGTCTATAAATAAAATTATTCTTTTATAGTAGAATGATTTGGAAAAATCAATCATAGAAGGTGATAATCCTGTATATAAAATGGAAGAATAATATAAATAGTAACCTGATTAGGACGGGACACGGGAAATCCTGTCTGAATTTACCGGGACCATTCGGTAAGGCTAAATACTACTCAGAGACCGATAGTGAACTAGTACCGTGAGGGAAAGGTGAAAAGTACTTCGAATAGAAGGGTGAAATAGATCCTGAAACCATACGCTTACAAACTGTCGGAGCTTTTTTTAAAGTGACGGCGTGCCTTTTGCATAATGAACCTACGAGTTAATTTTTTCGGCAAGGTTAAATAGTTCAGCTATGGAGCCGTAGCGAAAGCAAGTCTGAATAGGGCGTAATATAGTCGGAAGAATTAGACGCGAAACCGAGTGATCTATCCATGAGCAGGTTGAAGCTGTGGTAACACATAGTGAAGGACCGAACCGGTTGACGTTGAAAAGTCTTCGGATGACTTGTGGATAGGGGTGAAAGGCCAATCAAACTCGGAGATAGCTCGTACTCCCCGAAATGCATTTAGGTGCAGCATCGTGTTAAATAATACAGAGGTAGAGCTACTGATTGGATGAAGGGGTTTCACCACCTACTAATTCCTGACAAACTCCGAATGCTGTTATTATGTTTCACGGTAGTGAGGGCATGGGTGCTAAGGTCCATGTCCAAAAGGGAAACAACCCAGATCATCAGTTAAGGTCCCCAAGTATATATTAAGTTGAACAAACGAAGTTTAGTTACTAAAACAGCTAGGATGTTAGCTTGGAAGCAGCTATTCATTTAAAGAGTGCGTAACAGCTCACTAGTCGAGTGACTAAGCATGGATAATAATCGGGCATAAATATATCACCGAAACTATGGGATTGATTAATTAAATCAATCGGTAGGGGAGCATTGTAATAGCATAGAAGTTATATTGTAAGGTATAATGGAGTTATTACAAAAGAAAATGTAGGTATAAGTAACGATAATGCGGGTGAGAAACCCGCACACCGAAAAACTAAGGTTTCCTTAGCTATGTTAATCAGCTGAGGGTTAGTCGGTTCCTAAGATGAAATCGAAAGGTGTAATTGATGGAAAACCGGTTAATATTCCGGTACTTGCTTTTATTGCGATGGGGAGACGGAGTAATGAAACTGTCGCGTACGAACGGATGTGTACGTTGAAATAGTTAGGTATAAAATATATTGGAAAAACCGTATATTTTGCTGATCTATGATAGTACCATAATCCTTCGGGAGAGTGGATAGTACAGGTAAGAGCTTCCAAGAAAAACCTCTAAGCTTTCAGATAAAAGCAAACCGTACCTAAACCGACACAGGTAGTTGAGGAGAGAATCCTAAGGTGCTCGAGTGATTCACGGCTAAGGAACTAGGCAAAATGAACCTGTAACTTCGGGAGAAAGGTAGCCTTTTTTAAAGGCCGCAGCGAAGAGATCCAGGCGACTGTTTATCAAAAACATAGGACTCTGCTAAATTGAAAAATGACGTATAGGGTCTGACACCTGCCCAGTACTGGAAGGTTAAAGAAAAAGGTAAGCTTCGGCAAAGCTTTTAACTGAAGCCCCAGTAAACGGCGGCCGTAACTATAACGGTCCTAAGGTAGCGAAATTCCTTGTCGGGTAAGTTCCGACCTGCACGAATGGTGTAACGATCTGGAAACTGTCTCAGCCGTGAGCTCGGTGAAATTGTAATATCGGTGAAGATGCCGATTACTCGCAATGGGACGAAAAGACCCTGTGAACCTTTACTATAGCTTCGTATTGGTTTTGATTAAAAAATGTGTAGGATAGGTGGGAAACTTTGAAGCGTTGTCGTCAGGCAATGTGGAGTTGTCCTTGAAATACCACCCTTTTTTTAGTCGAAATCTAACTTAATTTAAAAATTAAGAACATTGCGTGGTGGGTAGTTTGACTGGGGTGGTCGCCTCCAAAAAGGTAACGGAGGCTCCCAAAGGTACCCTCAACACGTTTGGTAATCGTGTGTAGAGTGTAATGGCATAAGGGTGCTTGACTGTGAGACTTACAAGTCGATCAGGTACGAAAGTAGGGCATAGTGATCCGGTGGTTCCGTATGGAAGGGCCATCGCTCAAAGGATAAAAGGTACTCCGGGGATAACAGGCTAGTCTCCCCCAAGAGCTCACATCGACGGGGAGGTTCGGCACCTCGATGTCGGCTCGTCACATCCTGGGGCTGAAGAAGGTCCCAAGGGTTGGGCTGTTCGCCCATTAAAGTGGCACGCGAGCTGGGTTCAGAACGTCGTGAGACAGTTCGGTCTCTATCTATTGCGAGCGTTAGAAGCTTGAGTGGCCCTGATTCTAGTACGAGAGGACCGAATTGGACGAACCTCTGGTGTATCAGTTGTGTCGCCAGGTGCATCGCTGAGTAGCTATGTTCGGAAGAGATAAGCACTGAAAGCATATAAGTGCGAAGCTTTCCACAAGATTAGGCTTCTTTTTTTAAGGGTCGTTGAAGATGACAACGTTGATAGGCTACAAGTGTAAAGATAGTAATATCATAGCTGAGTAGTACTAATTACCCGTAGGCTTTAAATTTTTCGTGACGTTGTATATTATGCTATGTCTTTTTTAATAGCATTTTTTTTGGGTGGTTATAGCAATGTGGACCCACCTCTTCCCCATACCGAACAGAGAAGTGAAACACATTAGCGCTGATGGTACTGGTTTATTCTGGGAGAGTAAGTCGCTGCCCTTTTTTTTTATAGCAAACTTTCCGAATACAAATCTCTATTTTTTGTATCTGCACGAATAATACTTTCGCTTCTATAGTAATAAAGACTTTTTAATCCTATTTTCCAAGCGTCAATATGTACTTTATTTATATATTTTGCTGGAGCATCTTGATGAAAAGAAAGATTTATACTTTGTCCTTGATCAATGTATTTTTGTCGTATACTGGCTTGTTTAATCAATTCTAATTGATTAATTTCTTTAAAACACCTAAAAACGTTTTTTTGTTCTTCACTGAGAGTAGTTAATCCAAGACAAGATCCTCTTTCATTAGCTATTTGTTCCCAAACTTCTGGAGTGTTATATCCATTTTTTATGAGTATTTTTTCTAAATAAGGATTTTTACGAATGTGCATTCCTTTCGAATCATCATCCACATATATATTTGCAGCTAGAGGTTCTATACCTTGAGAAAGACCACCAGCTAATTTAGCAGAACTTCTATTAGGTGCCATAGCCATTAAAGTTAAATTTCTTCTTCCTGTTCCTATATTCCATTCAGATTCCCCATATTCTTTAGCTAAATACTTAGTAGCTTTTTGAGATTCTAACTGTATATACTTAAATATACTATGTGTTAACATTTCGGATTGAATAGATATGAAAGGAATCATGTTGGATTGTAAGTATGAATGCCATCCTAAAGTACCTAAACCTAAAGCTCTACTTTTTTCTGCAAAACGAACAGCATCTTCTATCCCTCGTATATTTTTTCCTTTATCAATAAATTCTTGCATTACGGAATCAAGGAATAAAATGGCATAAAAAACAGTATTTGTATTTTTCCATTCTATATATTTATATAAATTCAAAGAAGAGAGACAACATACTAAAGTGTGATTTTCATTTGTTGGTAACATAATTTCTGAGCAAAGATTGCTGTGATGTATTTTCAAACCATGTTTTTTCCAATTTTCTGGAAGATTTCTATTAGCATTTTCTTTAAAAAAAAGATATGGCTCCCCAGTTTGAACACGTTCTTTAAGAGTATCAATCCACAAAGATCGTTCCTTTCCATTTTTTTCTAGTACTTTTTCCATAAAAGAATTAGAAATTATTACACCTTGATGAACATTATGACATTGACGATTAATATCCCCCTTAGGTTCTCTAATTTTTAAAAATTCTGGATATTCTTTATGTTCTATGTTTAAATAAATAGCCACAGCACCTCTACGTGTTCTACCTTGTTTACTAGCAACTATAGCACTATCATATGATTTAATAAAAGGAATAATTCCATCAGAAATTCCTAATGTTCCGTTTTTTATAAAACTACCTACAGGTCTAACCAAACTAAAATCATAAGATGTTCCTCCACCATGTTTACTAAGTATAGCCATCTCTAAATTTTTTCTGTATATTTCGTACATACTATCTCCAATTCTTCCAGAAAAACAACTGATGGGTAAACCTTTTTCCGTTCCAAAATTTACCATAACTGGAGTAGAGGGTATAAACCATCCTTTCCAAAAAATATTAAAAAATTCACTTTCTATTTTTGGTTTTTTTAAAATTCTTGCTGCGTTTTTTGCTAATCTTTGATATGCTTCAAAAGGAGTTTCTCCATTCAACAAATATCCACCTTTAATTGTAGTTAAATATAATTCATTATTAGCCCAAATGGGAAAATCTTTATCTACCTTCCATCCTTCTTTTTCTGCAATAGGGTGTGTTTCCATTATTTTAGAACTATTTATTTTTTTCTTTTTCTATTTGTTCTTTCAATTTAACTAATCCCTCTATATCACCGAGAGTTGATCTCTCAAATTTTCTATTTCTCACACGTTGTTCTTTTTTTTGAACCTTATCACGATAAGTAGACGTATGAGAAATCACAATTTTTTTAGATTCTTTATTAAATTCAATGATTTTAAAACTAGCTTTTTCTCCTTTTTTAAGAATTGAACCATCTTTTTTTTCTAAGAAACGTAATGGAACAAAGGCTTCTATTTTTTGATCTTCTATAAACTTTACAGAAGCTCCTTTATCAAATAAGTTTGATATAACTCCGTTATGGATGCTTCCAACATAATAAATTTTTTCATATTTTTCCCATGGATTTTCTGTTAATTGTTTATGTCCTAAATTTAATCTTCTTGCTTGAGTATCTAAAGCAAGTACAATGACTTCTAATTCATCGTTTATACTGCAGAATTCAGAAACATGTTTTATTTTTTTAACCCATGAAAGATCATTAGTATAAATTACTCCAATAATTCCTTTTTCCAATTCTATAAAAACTCCAAAGTTTGTAAATTTTTTTACAATCCCAGTATGTCTTGAACCTATAGGATACTTCGCTTGCACATTAATCCAAGGGTCTGGAGTTAATTGTTTTACGCTTAAAGACATTTTTCTTTCCTGACGATTTATAGTTAATATAATAGTTTCTAACTCATCTCCTATTTGCACAAAGTCTTGAGTAGAAGATAAATCCGTAGACCAAGACATTTCACTGATATGTAATAATGCTTCTACACCTGGAATGATTTCAATAAATGCTCCATAATCGGCTAAAACACTTACTTTACCTTTTACTTTACTTCCTACTTTTAGATTTTTATCTAAAGAATTCCAAGGATGAGGTTGTAATTGTTTTAACCCCAATTGTACACGATTTTTATCCTTATCTACACCTAATACAACAAATTTTAATTCCTGTTCTAATTGAACCACTTCTGTAGGATGATTAATGTGAGGCCAACTCATATCAGTAATATGTAACAGAGCATCTACACCCCCTAAATCTACAAAAGCTCCATAAGGAAGAATATTTTTTATTTTCCCTTCCAATACTTGACCTTTATCCAACTTTGATATCATTTCTTTTCTTTGTTCTTCAATATCTCTTTCTATTAATACTTTATGAGAAACAACAACATTTTTCGTTTTTTGATTAATTTTAACTACTTTTAGTTCCATAGTTTTCCCAACATAAGTATCATAATCCCGAACAGGTTTTACATTGATATGTGATCCAGGTAAAAAACATTCTATATCAAATATTTCAATAATTAATCCTCCTTTTGTTCTAGCTGCAACATAACCTAATATTACCTCTGATTTCTCATATGCTTCATTAATACGTTGCCAATTTCTTAACATTTTTGCTTTTTGATACGAAAGAATACATTGTCCTTTGTAATCAATTTTTACTACCATCACTTCTATTTCACTACCCACCTGAATATCAGTATTTTCTCTAAATTCACTAATAGGAATAGCTCCTTCAGCTTTGAATCCAATATCTACAATAATAGTTTTGTTCGAAACATGTGTAACAATTCCTTGATATATTTCTAATTCTTGAACATCTGGTAAAGTTTTTGTATATATTTCTTCAAATTTTTTTCTTTCTTCTTGTATCTCATTATTTAAATGAGTTTCGTATTCCGTCCAATCGAAACTTACTTTTATATTTTCCTGATCGTTCAGTTCTTCATTTTTTATTTCATATGAAATGGATGATTTTTTTTTTATTTCTTCAGCTTGATTAGACATAATTTTTATTATTTTTTTACTTTTTTTCTATTCAAAAATACATAACATGGATGGATAGAAAAACTAGAATACAGTAATTTTAATATTTTTTTTGTTTATTTATTTTTTTATTTGCATAAAAAAACAGGTAATACAAAACTAATAATTTTTCATTAACTTTTTCTATTATAATTGAAATATAAAATGTATCTCATTGTTGACACCGAAACAACAGGATTGCCTGTATCTTATAATCTTCCAATTACTAATGTAGAAGATTGGCCAAGAATCGTACAAATTTCATGGCAAAATCATGATATAATAGGCGATTATACAGAATTTAAAAGTTTCATTATAAAACCTGATCATTATGATATTCCTTTTAATGCTTTTAAGATTCATGGAATAACTAATGAAAAAGCGGATAAGTATGGAGTGGATTTAAGTTTTGTTCTAAATGAATTTAAAAAATCTCTTGATAAATCTCAATGTTTAATTGGTCATAATTTAGATTTTGATATAAAAGTTATCAAATGTGAGTTTTTTAGAAAAAAAATCTCAGTTTCTTTCCTAAAGAAAAAGTTGTTAGATACAAAAGTAATTTCTACTTCTTATTGCAAATTATCAGGAATTGGAAAAAGATTAAAATGGCCTACATTATCTGAATTATATCAAAAACTTTTTGGAGAAAAAATTACAAATTTACATAACGCATCAAATGATGTAAAAGCTACAGCACGTTCTTTTTTAGAATTATTACGCATAGGAGTAATATCACATCAAGATATAGGGGTAAAAGAAGATGTAATATTAAACTTTAGAAAAAAAAATACAAAGAAAATCTCTTCTTCTATGGTTTTTTTTAAAGAAAAAGATAATCATATTCCTTTTCTTTCTTCAAGAAAAGAAAAAAAAATATTTATCAAAAATAATGATGCAATTTTAAAGGATAAATTGAAAAAAAAAAAATATTCTCATATTCATAATCACACCTATTTTTCTATTCTTTATTCAACTATGAACATTCAATCTTTAATAGAAAGAGCTATACATTTTAATATGTCGGCTGTAGGTATAACAGATTATGGAAACATGATGGGATCTTTTCATTTTTTAAATGCTATTCATTCTACAAATAAAAAATATTATCCAGAAAAATCAATTAAAGGAATTGTAGGATGCGAAGTGTTTATATCAGATAATTATTCACAAAAAAAATTTACTAAAGAAGAACCGGACAAACGATACCAACAAGTATTTTTATCTAAAAATAAGAAGGGTTATCATAATTTATCTAAACTTTGTTCATTAGGTTTTACAAAAGGTTTTTATGCTGGTATTCCCAGAATTGGAAAAAAGTTAATCGAAAAATATAAAGAAAATTTAATTGCTCTTACTGGAGACTTAAATGCAGAAATTCCATACACCATTTTAAATTATGGAGAAAGAAAAGCAGAAAAAATTTTTTTATGGTGGAAAGATCTTTTTGGAGATGATTTTTATATAGAACTATTACGTCATGGTTTAGAAGAAGAAGATTATGTTAATGATATTTTACTAAAATTCTCAAAAAAATATCATGTAAAATATATCATACAAAATAATACTTTCTATCTGGATAAAAAAGAAGCAAATGCTCATGATATTTTACTTTGTATAAAAAATGCAGAAAAACAATTAACTCCTATAGGAAAAGGAAGAGGTTATAGATTTGGGTTCCCAAACCATGAATTTTATTTTAAAAGTACAGAAGAAATGAAGGAGATATTCTTTGATATTCCAGAATCTTTTGATTTTTTAGAGGAATTAGTTAGTAAAATTGAATCTTATCATCTTTCAAATAAAATATTACTTCCAAAATTTCAAATTCCAAAGTCTTTTGAAGATCCTATAGATAAAACAGATGGAGGAAATAGAGGAGAAAATCGTTATTTAAAAAAAATAACTTTTGATGGAGCCAAAAAACGTTATAAAAATATTACCAAAAAAATTGAAGAAAGAATTTTTTTTGAATTAAAAACAATAGAAAAAATTGGCTATCCTGGTTATTTTCTCATTGTTCACAATTTCATTTCTCAAGCTAGAAAAATGAATATTTCAGTAGGACCTGGAAGAGGATCTGTTGCAGGATCTATTATTGCTTATTGTATAGGAATTACCAATATAGATCCAATAAAATATCATCTTCTTTTTGAACGATTTTTGAATCCAGACAGAATTTCTTTACCAGATATTGATATTGATTTTGACGATAAAGGACGTGAAAAAATTATTGAATGGGTTGTTCAAAAATATGGTAAACATCAAGTAGCACAAATTATAACATATGCAACAATGGGGGCTAAATCATCTATAAGAGATACTGGACGTGTTTTAGGTTTATCTCTAAAAGAAACTGATCGTATCGCAAAAATGATTCCTAATATGCTTTCATTAAAAACAATCTTATCTAATAAAAAAAATGTATCAGGAATAAGTAAAGAAGAGATGAATAATATACAAAAATTGAGAAATATTGCTAAAAGTAAAGATTTATTAGAAGGAAAAGTTTTACAGCAAGCAAAAATTTTAGAAGGAACTATCAGAAGTACAGGAGTACATGCTTGCGGTATTATAATAAGTCCAAATGATATTCAAGAATATATTCCCGTATCTATATCCAAAGAATCAGATTTATTACTTACACAATTTGATAATCATGTAGTGGAACATGCTGGTTTATTAAAAATGGATTTTTTAGGATTAAAAACTCTTACTATTATTAAAGATACCATAAATATTATCAAAAAAAGACGTGAAAATATTGATATGAAAAATCACTCATTTTCTTTTTCTTTAAAAGATGAAAAAACTTATCATCTTTTTCAAAAAGGAGAAACTGTCGCTATTTTTCAATATGAATCTACAGGAATGCAGAAATATTTACGTCAGATAAAACCTGATAAATTTGATGATTTAATTGCAATGACAGCATTATATAGACCAGGTCCTTTACAGTACATTCCTAATTTTATATCCAGAAAACATGGTAAAGAAGCTATAACCTATGATTTACCAGAAATGGAGGAGTTTTTAAAAGAAACTTATGGAATAACAATTTATCAAGAACAAGTCATGTTAATAGCCCAAAAAATAGCTGATTTTAGCAAAGGAGAAGCGGATATTCTTAGAATAGCTATGGGAAAGAAACAAAAAGAAAGTCTCAATAAAATGAAAAATGTATTTCTTAACCAAGCTATAAAGAAAGGTTATCCTAAAAATATATTAGAAAAAATATGGAAAGATTGGGAATATTTTTCTTGTTATGCTTTTAATAAATCCCATGCTACATGTTATGCATATATAGCTTTTCAAACTGCTTATTTAAAAGCACATTTTCCATGTGAATATATGGGGTCTGTATTAAGCAATAATATGCATAACATTAAACAACTTACTTTTTTTATAGAAGAATGTAAAAAAATGAATTTATCTGTAATTAGTCCAGATATAAACGAAAGTGATTCTTTTTTTAAAGTAATTGATTCTGATCGGATTAGATTTGGTCTTGCGGGAATAAAAGGGATTGGGAAAAATGCTGTAAGAATCATTCTTCAAGAAAGAAAAAAAAACGGACCCTATACCTCTATTTTTAATCTTGTTAAAAGAATAGACTTACGTGTAGTGAATAAAAAAACTTTAGAAAGTTTAATATTATCCGGATCTTTAGATAGTTTTAATCTTGAAAGAGAACAATATTTTCATATTGGATTTGATGACAAATTAAGTACTCTAGAGAAAATTATTAGGTTTGGATCCAAATTACAAAAAACAAAAAAAAAAATAGATAAACCTATTATTAGTAAATGTAATTTGTGGAATAAAACATTTAAATTATTTAAAGAAAAAGAAGTGTTAGGTATTTATATTTCTGCACATCCTTTAGATGATTTTTATTATGAAATGAAGTATTTCACAAATCTATCTTTAGAACAATTAAAAAAGAAAGAATCTTTCCTCGTAGGAAAAGAAATACATACATGTGGGATTTTATCAAAAATAGAAAAAAAAATATATATAAGAAATGGAACAAAATATGGAATTTTTTCATTAGAAGATTACTCTTCTTCTCAAGAATTCATAATTTATGGAAAACAATATTTAAAATATGAACCTATTATGATTCATAACAATCCATTATATTTATGTTTTTCTATTAATAAAAAATACAAAATCAAGATCTTACATATAGAAAAATTACAAGACGTTTTCAAAAAACTGGTACATAAACTGATAATCAAAATTAATATAAACAGTTTAAATAGTGAATTGATTAACAACATAGAAGAACTTTTTCTTCAAAAAAAAATGGGAAACAAAAAATTGAATATAGTTCTTTATGATAAACTGAGTCAGTTTTCTTTAAATTTTGAATCTGTTAAATATGAAATTAATATTAATTCAAGTTTATTAAAAAAATTAGAAAAAATAAAAGGATTAGATTTTAGTTTAAACTAAAACTTATCAATCTTTTCAATAAAAATGTATAAAGATTTAAATTAAAAAGACTTTATTAAATTTGTACTTGGTCATAAAGTAAAATATATGAAGTATTATTCATACATACTATTTATTACCAACAGATAACAATAATAAAACACATTTTTTTAGTTTAGTGAGTTTTTTTGTAAACAAAAATGAAAATAAAAGTAAGAGTATCTCATGAAGAGGATACGAAATATGCTTCTTTAATTTGTAAAAAGATTAAGGAATCGGCAGAAATTAGGGGAACTGGAATTTCAAAAAAAGATCCAGAATATATTAAATTAAAAATGGTTCATGGAAATTCGGTCATTGCTTTTTTTGACGAAAAATTGGCAGGATTTGGTTATCTTGAAACTTTTCAAAATGAAGAATTTGTCGTTAATTCTGGTTTAATTGTTTTCCCTGAATTTAGAAAGCAAGGATTGGCAAAATTTATTAAAATTGAAATTTTTAACCTTTCTAGAAAAAAATTTCCAAATTCTAAAATTTTTAGTATTACAACAAGCAATCCAGTTATTAAAATAAATACAGAATTAGGGTTTAAACCTGTTTCATTTAGCGAATTGACTCATTCAGAAAAGTTTTGGAAAGGATGTACAAGTTGTGCAAACTTTGATATATTAACCAGAAATAATAGAAAAATGTGTTTATGTACAGGTCTTTTATACAATCCTAATACAGATAAGGATTATAAAAAAGATAGAAATTATTTATTATCTACTGGAGATAAAATTGTTTTGGCTTATAGTGGTGGTTTAGATACCTCTTATTGTTTAAAATATTTAATACAAGAAAAATATGAAGTTCATACAGTTATTATTAATACAGGAGGTTTTAAAAAAAATGAATTAGATAAAATTGAAGAAAGAGCTTTAAATATCGGATCTAAATCTCACAAAACTATTGACGCTATAGAAGAATACTATCATAATTGTATAAAGTATCTTATATTCGGAAATATTCTTAAAAATAATACTTATCCACTTTCAGCAAGTTCCGAAAGAATTTTTCAGGCTATTAAGATTGCGCAATATGCTACTTTTATTCAAGCAAAAGCAATTGCTCATGGAAGTACAGGAGCAGGGAATGATCAAATTAGATTTGATATAGCTTTTCAAATTCTTTGCCCAGAAAAAATAACTTTATCTCCTATAAGAGATAGAAAAGTATCTAGAAAAGAAGAAATTGAATATTTGAAAGAAAAAGGAGTTTCTATTTCTTGGGATCAGGCTAAATATTCCATAAATAAAGGAATTTGGGGGACTAGTATAGGAGGAAAGGAAACTCTTACTTCTTATCACGATTTTCCAGAAGAAGCTTATCCAACAAAATTAAGTAGTAAAAAAAGTGAAAACTTAAAATTAGAATTTGAAAAGGGGGAATTAGTAAGTGTGAATAAAGAAAAAGGAAAAGCTATCAAAAATATAATAAAAATTGAAAAAATTGCTTCAAAATTTGCTATAGGAAGAGGGATTCATATAGGAGATACTATTTTGGGAATAAAAGGAAGAGTTGCATTCGAAGCTTCAGCTGCAATTATTATTATCAAAGCTCATCATTTATTAGAAAAACATATTCTTACGAAATGGCAACTTTATTGGAAGGACCAATTATCCAATTGGTATGGTATGTTACTTCATGAAGCTCAATACTTAGATCCCGTTATGCGGGATATAGAAAAATTTCTAAAGAGTACACAAGAAAGATTGACCGGAACTGTAGATATAATTCTGTATCCTTATAGATTCCATTTAGTAGGAATCAAATCGAAATTTGATTTAATGACATCTTCTAATTCTAATATGGCTCAATATGGAGAAATGAATTATGCTTGGACAGCAGAAGATGTGAAGGGGTTCACGAAAATTTTAAGTAATCAAATGAAAATATATCACAATTTAAATAAAAAAGATAAAAAAGAGAATGATTAAAATAGGTATTATAGGAGGAACTGGGTATACTGCTGGAGAATTAATTAGATTGATGATTCATCATCCAAAAATTGATATTCAAAATATAGTTAGTAAAAGTCATCCAGGAAAGTTAATTCATTTGGTTCATCAAGATTTATTAGGAGAAATGAAAAACAAAAAGTTTTCTTGTGATTTAAACAAGAAAATAGATGTTGTATTTCTTTGTTCTGGACATGACCAATCTAAAAAAGAATTGAATAATATATCAGAAAATATAAAAGTGATTGATTTGAGTCAAGATTTCAGAATGGAGATAAAATCCGTTTTTAATAATAGAAATTTTATATATGGATTACCAGAACTTCAAAAAGAAAAAATAAAAAAATCTAATAATATAGCCAATCCCGGATGTTTTGCGACGGCGATTCTTTTAGGTATTTTACCATTAATTAAAAATCAATTATTGAAAAAAGACATTCATATTAGTGCAATAACGGGTTCTACAGGATCTGGAAGAAAATTGAGTGATACTAATCATTTTAGTTTGAGAAATAATAATATATCTGTTTATAAAATTTTTCAACATCAACATTTGCAGGAGATTGAACAAACTATTCATAAGGTACAAAAAAATTTTTATTCTAAAATTTATTTTGTACCTTATAGAGGAAATTTTTCTAGGGGAATTATAACAACTTTATATACTCATTCTTTTTTTTCTTTGGAAAAGAATCAAGAGATATATAAAGAATATTATAAAAATCATCCGTTTGTAAAAATTTCTGATATTAATATTGATATCAAACAAGTGATTAATACCAATAAATGTATTTTACATCTTCTTAAAGAGGAAAATCAACTGATTGTTATAAGCATAATAGATAACCTCATAAAAGGTGCTTCTGGTCAAGCCATACAAAATATGAATCTTATGTTTGATTTGGATGAAACTTGTGGTTTAAAATTAAAATCCGTTCGTTTCTAAAAATGAAATTATTTGACGTTTATCCTATTCTAGATATAGAATTAAGTAAGAGTAAAGGATCTTATGTTTTTGATGTAAAAGGAAATATGTATTTAGATTTTTATGGAGGACATGCTGTCATTTCTATTGGACATTCGCATCCATGTTATATAGAGGCTTTAAAAAAACAAATTCATAAAATATCCTATTATTCTAATAGCGTTTATATTTCCCAAAAAAATAAATTAGCTTATTTACTTGGAAATATATCCGGATATGAAGACTATTCATTATTTATATGTAATTCCGGTACAGAATCTAATGAAAATGCATTGAAAATAGCTTCTTTTCATACAGGTAAAAAAAAAATTATTGCTTTTAGAGGGTCTTTTCATGGAAGAACAAGTGGGAGTCTATCGGTAACGGATAACTACAAATTTATATCTCCTTTTAATGCTCAACATGAAACCGTATTTATGAATTATCAAGATGTTGATTCTTTGGAAGAAAGATTAAAAAATAAAGATATTTGTGCTGTAATTACTGAAGGAATACAAGGTTTATCTGGAATTATAGATCCCGGTTTATATTTTTTTTCTAAAGTAGAAAATTTTTGCAGAAAATACAATATAGTATTGATTATAGATGAAGTTCAGAGTGGGTATGGAAGAACGGGGACTTTTTTTTCTCATCAATTTTATACTATAAAACCAGATTTAATTACTGTAGCTAAAGGTATGGGAAATGGATTTCCTATAGGAGGAGTGCTCATACATCCTAAATTTAAACCATACTATGGAATGTTAGGAACAACTTTTGGGGGGAATCATTTAGCTTGTACAGCTGGTATTGCCGTATTGAAAATTATCAAAAAAGAAAATTTAATTGAAAATGCAAAAAAAATGGGAAAAATATTGTTTCAAAAATTACGGGTTATTCCTGAAATCAAAGAAGTCAGAGGAAGAGGATTAATGATAGGACTGAAATTTAAATTTCCCATTCATAATTTGAAAAATATTTTAATATACAAAGAAAAAGTATTTGTTGGAATATCTAATAATCCATATGTTTTACGGTTACTTCCTCCATTAAATATCAATGAAAATCATATAAAATTATTTATAAAGAAATTAAAGAATGCCTTAGCATATCTATTGAGATAGATAAAAAAAATGGAAAATAACAAAAAAATAAAAAAAGCGATACTTGTATTGAAAGATGGGACTCGGTATGAAGCTTATCATTTTGGAGCCCCAGTTTCCTCTTCTGGAGAAGTTGTATTTAATACATCTATGACCGGTTATATCGAAAGTATAACAGATCCTTCTTATAAAGGACAAATATTAACTTATACTTATCCTATAATAGGAAATTATGGAGTTCCATCTTCCATCTATAGTGAAAAATCCATTTCTGAATTTTATGAATCTGATAGAATTCAAGTATCCGGACTTATTATTTCTTATTATTCTAATCGTCCATACCATTGGAATATGAATCAAACCTTGTCGAATTGGTTGTATGAAAATGGAATCCCTGGATTATATGGTGTAGATACCAGATTTATTGCAAAAAAACTTAGAAAAAATGGAGGATCTATGTTAGGTAAAATTTTAATGGAAAATGAAGATATTCCTTTTTATGATCCGAATCAGGATAATCTTTCTGAGAAAGTGTCAATACAAAAAAAAACTATATATGGAAATGGAAAATATAAAATACTACTTGTGGATTTTGGATTAAAGAATAATATATTACGTTGTTTATTACGAAGAGATTGTTCTGTTATCAGAATTCCATGGAATTATGATTTTACAAAAGAAGAATATGATGGATTGATTCTTTCTAATGGACCTGGAAATCCTAAGATTTATAAAAAATCAATAGATTGTCTTCGTATAGTTATGAAAAAAGAACTACCTATATTTGGTATATGTTTGGGAAATCAACTTTTAGGTATAGCGGCAGGAGGGAATACTTATAAATTGAAATATGCGCATAGAAGTCATAATCAACCAGTTTTTTCATTAAAAACCGGTAAAAGTTTCATTACATCACAAAACCATGGATATGTTTTAGATGTAAGAAATATTCATAAAGAATGGAAAATATTTTTTAAGAATTTAAATGATGATACTTGCGAAGGTATCATTCATAATAATAAACCCTTTTTTTCGGTACAGTTTCATCCAGAAGCTTCAAGTGGACCTAGAGATACCGAATTTTTATTCGATTTTTTTATAGATTCAGTAAAAAAAATAAAGAATCTTTCGAAATTAGTATGAAAATAGATAAAGTACTCATCCTGGGATCAGGTGCATTAAAAATAGGAGAAGCTGGTGAATTTGATTATTCTGGAACACAAGCATTAAAAGCCCTTAAAGAGGAGGGAATTTATACTATATTGATTAATCCAAATATTGCCACAGTTCAAACTTCAAAAGAAGTCGCTGATAAAGTTTATTTTCTTCCTTTAACTTTATTTTTCATTAAACGTGTTATAGATAAAGAAAGACCACAAGGAATTTTATTGTCTTTTGGAGGTCAAACTGCCTTGAATTGTGGAATTCAGCTTTTTAAAGAAGGTGTTATAAAAGAATATAATGTTCAAGTTTTAGGGACTTCTATTAAATCTATTATTCATAGTGAAGATAGAAGTCTATTTAGAAATAGGTTATCTCATATTAATATAAAAACAGCGAAAAGTTTTGTGGCTTATTCTATGAATGATGCAATTTCTTATTCTATAGAAATAGGGTTTCCTATTATTATTAGATCAGCTTATACCCTTGGAGGTTTAGGAAGTGGTTTTGCTAAAAATGTCAACGACTTGAAAAAAATAGTAAATAAAGCTTTTTCTTATTCATCTCAAATTATTGTAGAAGAATATTTAGAAGGATGGAAAGAGATTGAATATGAAATAGTTAGAGATAAGTATGATAATTGTATAGCTGTCTGTAATATGGAAAATTTTGATCCGATAGGAATTCATACAGGAGAAAGCATTGTTGTAGCTCCGTCACAAACTTTAACAAATTCTGAATATTATAATTTAAGAAAATTAGCGATAGATCTCGCTAGAGATTTTCATATAATAGGAGAATGTAACGTTCAGTTTGCTTTAGATCCTAGTTCAGAAGATTATCGTGTTATTGAAATGAATGCGCGTCTTTCTCGTTCTAGTGCTCTTGCTTCTAAAGCAACAGGCTACCCTTTAGCTTTTGTATCTGCTAAATTATCCATAGGATATGGATTGCATGAATTAAAAAATTATGTTACTAAAAATACTTCTGCTTTTTTTGAACCTGCATTGGATTATGTAGTATGTAAGATACCTAGATGGGATCTAAAAAAATTTTATGGTGTTTCCAATAGAATTGGAAGTAGTATGAAAAGTGTAGGAGAAGTTATGGCTATTGGAGGATCTTTTGAAGAAGCTTTGCAAAAAGGAATTCGTATGTTAGATATAGGAATGCAAGGATTCATTAATATTTTTAACAAAAAAAAATTGAAATCTGCTCGGTTATTGAAAGAATATCTAAAAAAACCTACGGATCAAAGAATTTTATTTTTAGAAGAAGCTTTAGAAGAAGGTTTATCCATTCAAGAAATACATCATTTGACAAAAATTGATCCATGGTTTTTATATCAACTTGATAATATTTTTCAAACGAAAAAAAAGATAGATCGTTTTGATGATTTGATAGATCTTCCGGAAGAATTATTACGGAAAGCAAAAAAAGAAGGTTTCTCTGATATACAAATAGCTAGTATTTTATTAAAAAATCGGAATCATAATATTTCTAATTTAGAACAAGAAATTAGAGATTATAGAAAAGAAAAAAATATAATTCCATATGTAAGACAAATTGATACGTCAGCTTCTGAACATCCTACATATACAAATTATTTATATTTAACATATCATGCTATTCAACATGATATTATTTATGAAGAAGATGAAAAATCTGTTATCACATTGGGATCTGGTGTTTATAGAATTGGAAGTAGTGTAGAATTCGATTGGTGTTGTGTTAATGCATTAAATACGATTCACAAAGAATCTTATAGATCTATAATGATAAATTATAATCCAGAAACTGTCAGTACTGATTTTGATGTATGTGATAGATTATATTTTGAAGAGCTTACTTTAGAACGTGTATTAGATATTATTGAACTAGAAAAACCTAAAGGAACAATTGTATCCATGGGAGGACAAATTCCTAATAATTTAGTTTTAAAACTTTATGATCAAAAGGTAAAAATTTTAGGAACTTCTCCTGTTTCTATAGATAAAGTGGAAAATAGATATAAATTCTCTAATGCTATGGATTATTTAAAGATCAGACAACCTAAATGGAAAGAATTGTCCGATTTTGATGCAATCCATCAATTTATAGAAGAAGTTGATTTTCCTATATTGGTTAGACCTTCTTATGTTCTTTCTGGAGAAAATATGAATATTATTTCTAACCAAGAAGAACTCCAGTATTATCTCCATGAAAAAAAAATTATCTCTTCCAAATATCCACTAATTATTACAGAATTTATTAAAAATGCTAAAGAAATTGAATTAGATGCTGTTTCTCAAAATGGAAAAATATTGTATTATGCTATATCAGAACATGTTGAATTTGCAGGAGTGCATTCAGGAGATGCAACACTGGTATATCCTCCACATAATCTATATTTATCTACATTAAAAGAAATTATTCGTATATCTGAAAAAATATCCAGATATTTTAATATATCTGGTCCTTTCAACATACAATTTTTATCTAAAGATAATGAATTAAAAGTAATTGAATGCAATTTAAGAGCTTCCAGAAGCTTTCCTTTTGTATCAAAAGTGTCTCATTTTAATATGATTGAGTTGGCGACTCAAGTGATACTTGGAAAAAAGAAAGATAAAATAGATCCTAATTTTTTTATTACAAATTTTTTGGGAGTAAAAGCTTCTCAATTTTCCTTTTCACGTTTGCAAAATGCTGACCCTATTTTAGGTGTAGATATGGCTTCTACAGGAGAAGTAGGATGTTTAGGAAACTCTTTAGATGAAGCTCTTTTAAAATCTATGCTTTCCGTAGGATACACTGTACCAAAAAAAAATATATTGATATCTGGAGGCCCTATTGAATCTAAGTTAGAACTTTTAGAAGTTGTAAAACTTTTGCATAAAAAAGGATATATATTATTTGCTACAGAAGGAACCAATAGTTTTTTATCTCATAATGGAATTCCTTCAATTAAAGTTTATTGGCCTAATGTTAAAAAATATTCAAATGTTATTGAGTTAATAAAAAATAGAAAATTGGATCTTATTATTAATATTCCAAAAAACCTAAGTAAATCAGAATTGAATAATGATTATACTATCAGACGTTATGCTGTAGATTTTAATATCCCTCTACTCACTAATGCACGTTTAGCAAAAGCATTTATAAAAGCTTTTTGTAATTTATCTATGGATCAATTATTTATAAAAGCTTGGAATGAATATTGAATATAAATAAGTTTATGAAAAAATTTTTTAGTGTGGAAGATGTGATCAATGTATATGATCTCATCCAAGAGGCTTTACTTTTGAAAAAAAATCCATATGATTTTCAATGTTTTGGAAAAAATAAAACAATAGGATTGGTTTTTTTTAATCCGAGTTTACGTACAAGAATTAGTTGTCAAAAAGCGGCTTTTAATTTAGGATGTAATACTTGGATATTAGATGTTCATAAGGATTCTTGGAGTATTGAAATGAATGATGGAAGTGTAATGAATTTTACACAAGAACATATAAAAGAGGCTATCTCCGTAATGAGTATGTATTGTGATATTCTTGCAGTAAGAACTTTTCCGAATCTTTTAGATCGTAATTATGATTATAAAGAAATTATTTTTAATAAAATATTAGAATATTCAAAAGTTCCAGTTGTTAATATGGAAAGTGCCACATTACATCCTTTACAATCTTTAGCAGATGTTATAACTATTGCAGAATATACATATTTTTTTAAAAAAAAATGTAAAGTAGTATTAAGTTGGGCTCCTCATGTAAAATCACTTCCTCACTCTGTAGCAAATTCTTTTGCTCAATGGATATCAAAAATAGAACAGATAGATTTCACGATTGTGTGTCCAGAAAGATATAATCTATATAAGAAATTTTCTGATGGAGCTTATACGACACATGATCAAAATGAAGCATTTATAAATGCAGATTTTATTTATGCAAAAAATTGGAGTAGTTATTTAGATTATGGTAAAATTCTTTGTAAAAATTCCGATTGGATGATTACTGAAAATAAAATGAAACTAACTAATAAAGCTAAATTTATGCACTGTTTACCTGTAAGAAGAAATATAGTAGTGGAAGATTCCGTTTTAGATAGTCAAAATTCCATTATATTTCAACAAGCAAAAAATAGAATCTACGCTTCACAAATAATTTTTTTAAAAATGTTACAGTCTTTATAATGAAAATCAGTATTGTAAAAATTGGAGGTCATTTAATTAATAGTGCTCAATCTCTTTATGATTCTTTGGAAGCTTTTTGTAAACTAAAAGGATATAAAGTATTGATTCATGGAGGAGGAAAAAAAGCTGATTTTATTTCAGAAAAAATGGGGATTTCACCAAAAATGATACAAGGTAGAAGAATAACAGATAAAGAAACTTTAGATATAGTTGTAATGACTTATGCAGGGATAATTAATAAAAATATTGTATCAATATTACAATCTTATCATTGTAATGCTTTAGGTTTATGTGGAGCAGACGGTAATTGCATTCAATCATGTTTACGTAACATAAAAAATATTGATTATGGATATGTGGGAGATATTAGTATAAAAAGTGTGAATACAGATTTTATAAAATTTTTATTAAAAAATAATATTATTCCTGTATTATGTTCCATTACACATAATGGAACAGGAGATTTACTCAATACAAACGCAGATACAATTGCAGCTTGTACAGCTATAGCTTTAGCCAAGGAAGAATGTGAAGTAGAGTTACATTTTTGTTTTGAAAAAAAAGGAGTTTTAAGAAATATTCATAATTCTGAATCCTATTTTCAAAAAATAAATTTTCATTCATTTCAGAAAATGAAAGAAAATCATACCATAACAAATGGTATGATTCCTAAATTGGAAAATGCTTTTTTTGCATTACAAAATGGAGTATATAAGGTAAGTATAGGTCTACCTAATCATTTAAATGATGTGAATAATAAGACTACGTTATGTCTGTAGTAAATCTACAAGCTTTAAAAGAAGAAGCCATACAACTTCTAATGAAAATTATAAATACGCCTTCTATATCTAAACGAGAAAATAAGGTATCCTTTCTGATAGAAGATTATCTTTATCAGTATGGATTTTGTGTAAAAAGAAAATTTAATAATATATGGACTGAAAATAGTAATTATCCTAAAAAAGAGAATATACGAACTATATTATTAAATTCTCATCATGATACAGTAAAACCAGGTAAAAATTGGATCACAGATCCTTTTAGTGCTACCCAAAAAGAAAATAAACTAATCGGATTAGGTAGTAATGATGCTGGAGCTTCTGTAGTTTCATTGATATCTACTTTTATATATTTAAGTAATTTATCGGAATTACCTTATAGATTAGTTCTTTCTATTACTGCAGAAGAAGAAATATCTGGGGCTTCAGGAGTAAGATCAATTTTATCTGAATTTGGATCTGTAGATTTAGGAATTGTGGGAGAACCAACAAAAATGAAAGTAGCTATTGCTGAAAAAGGATTAATAGTATTAGATTGTATAGCTGAAGGAAAAACAGGACATTCTGCAAGAAATACAGGAGTTAATGCTATTTATATAGCCACAAGAGATATAGAATATTTGAGATGTTTTTCTTTCGATAGAAAATCGGATTTACTTGGTTTTTCTACTTTAAATATAACTCAAATACAAGGAGGAATACAACATAATGTTATACCTGATATATGTTCTTTTGTTATAGACATCAGAACTAATGAATTATATAAAAATGAGGAATTGATTGATATGATACAAAAAAAAATTCATTCTAAAATGAAAACGCGTTCTTCATATTTAAATTCATCTTTTATAAATCCTATGCATCCTATTGTTTTAAAAGCTAAATTGATAGGAAGAAAAACTTATGGATCTCCTACTCTTTCAGATCAAAGCGTAATGCCTTTTTCTACTATTAAAATGGGGGTAGGGGATAGCAGGCGTTCTCATACGTCTAATGAATATGTTTTAATTACAGAAATTATGGAAGGAATAGATATTTATGTTTCTTTATTGAAAGATTTCAACTTTTGAAGTTGAAACAAAAAAAGGTAAATTTGTTATATTTTTTTTATTAAAAAATTATGTTACAAGAAATAAACGATGACAATTTTGAAAAATTGATTTCTGAATCGAAAAAACCTATTTTAGTAGATTTTTGGGCACCATGGTGTGCTCCATGTAGAGCTTTATCTGTTTTATTAGAAGAAATTTTTTCTGAATATCATAATAAAGTATCAATTTTTAAATTAAATGTAGATAATAATCCAAAAACTTCTTCGAAGTTTGGAATACGCAGTATTCCTACTATGATTTTTTTTAAAAATGGAGAAAAAAAAGATTCCCATATTGGAATTCTTTCTAAAGAAGACATTAGGAAGAAATTAGATGCTCTTTAATTGAATTTAAAGAAATTAAATTTTATTTTTACATAATTTAAATCATTTTGGTCTGGTAGTTCAGTTGGTTAGAATACATGCCTGTCACGCATGGGGTCGCGGGTTCAAATCCCGTCCAGACCGCATTTCGTTATTTTTTATATTTCATTTTATATTTAACAAGATCTTTGATAGATATAATTTTCATATGAAATTTTTTGGAAATTTTAATCAATTGTGGTAAACGTGCCATGGATCCGTTCTTATTCAAAATTTCTACCAATACCCCGCCAGGGGCACATCCTGCCATTTTAGTTAAATCAATAGCTGCTTCAGTATGTCCAGGTCTTTCTAAGACCCCTCCTTTTTTTGCACGTAGAGGAAAAACATGTCCTGGTTTGTTGAATGCTTCTGGTTTTACATTATCAACTAATGCAAAAATAGTTTTAGCTCTATCTGAAACAGAAATACCTGTACTAACGCCATTTCCTTGTAAGTCTACGGATACTGTAAAGGCCGTTTTTCTAGGATCTGTGTTATTTTTAACCATCATTTGAAGTTCTAATTGATCACATTTTTCTTCTGTCAAAGAAACACAAACTAATCCCTTACCATGAGTAATGAAAAAATTCACAATTTTAGGAGTTATTTTTTCTGCAGCTATTACAAAATCTCCTTCATTTTCACGATTTTTATCATCAACTACAATAATAATTTTTCCATTTTGTATATCTTGTATAGCTTCTTCAATCCTATTCAAATTTTGGTTTGAATCAAAAACCATATCTATTAATAATATTAATAATTTTATTCATTTATATTTTAAAAATCATCCATTACAGTTTTATAAGTGATCCATATACTTATTGGAAAAAAAACAAAATTTGGAATCCAAGCTCCTATCCATGGGCATATTTCAGCTTTTTCTACTTTATTTTGAGTAATGGTTAATAAAGTATAATAAATAATAAATATAATCAATGCTATCATAGTTGAATAACCAATTCCTCCTTTTCTAATAATAGCACCTAATGGTGCTCCAGTGAGAAACATTATAATGCACGTTATTGGAAACGTAAATTTTTTTTGAAATTCTAATTGTAGTTTAGATAAGTATATTTTGTTTTTGTATGTGTTTTTATAATTTTTTTCCTTTAAAAATTTAATCTTTTTGATAAGATTTTTTGTATTTAAAGTTTGATAAAAATCATAATCATATAAGTTTATTATTTTTGATTCTGAAGGTTCTGAAGGTTTTTTTAAATTTTTGATTAAAGTATCAAATTCTATGATTTGATAAGAAGATTGTTCTTTTTTGAATTCGTTAAAATTTTCACTATATAAAATTCCATTCATTAATTTCAATTGAATAAATTCATCATTGGGAATTAAAATTCCTTTTTTAGAAAAAATAGTGTTGAAAAGCAAATTTTTACCATAGAAAAAAATGGATATTTCACGCAAATAATTTTTGTTTTCTGATTTTCTATCTATTTTTTCTATTTTTATGAAAAAGTTTGGTAATAAATTTACGAAATTTCCTTCCTTTAGTTTTAAAAATGGACAAGTTAACGATATTCTATATCCTAATTTTTTAGCTTTCATTTTTGCTTTTGGAATAACAAAATCTGAAAATAAATACAATACAATAGATAAAAAAAAAGTTATCCACAAAATGGGAATCATAACACGAAAGAGAGATATTCCAGAAGATTTAATAGCGATAAGTTCTTGACTTTCTGAAAGATTTCCAAATATTATAATAGAAGTTAATAACAAGGCGATGGGAGTTATTAATGGTAGAATGGACATCCCAAAATATAATATAAATTTTAATATTATGGGAACACTAATATGTTTATCTGTTAGTTCATCTATTTGACTCCAAAAAAATTGGATCATAAAAATGATAAATATTAAAGAATAAATAATTAAAAAAGGAATTATAAATAAACGAATTATATATAAGTCAAGTTTTTTTATTATCATAATATAATATATGAATTGAAACTTATTTATTGATTTTCATTGATTAAATCCGGTTCTGGCAAAAAAAAGTATTCATTTTTTTTATTTTTTTTTCCATAAAAATCAACAATTTTTTTTAGATCTGATAATTCCACAAATGGACATTGTAATCGTATTAATTCATTTTTATTAGAAAATAGCATATCTCCTTTTCCTATTAATTGTTCAGCACCAGTGCAATCTAATATAGTTCTAGAATCTATTTTGGAACTGACTCTAAATGCAATTCTTGCAGTAAAATTTGATTTTATTAGTCCCGTAATTACATCTACGGATGGACGTTGTGTTGCTATAACCAAATGAATACCTACAGCACGAGCAAGTTGTGCTAACCGGATTATATATGTTTCTATTTGTTTTTTATGATTATTAAAATTTAAATCTGCAAATTCATCAATAATTAATATGATGTAAGGTAAATGGAATTTATTGTTTTTAACATTATTATATTCTTTAATATTTCTAACCTTATGTTTTTCTAAAATATTATATCTTTGATCCATTTCTTTACACAAAGAATTTAATATATTTCTTGCGTCATGTAAATCTGTAATGATGGGTTCTATAGAATTCGGAAGTGCAGCAAAATAAGATTTTGAAATTTTTTTATATATCGATAATTCTACTTTTTTTGGATCAATCAAAATAAACTTTAAATCTTTTGGATTTTTTTTGTATAACAGAAAAACAATCATAACATTTAATCCTACGGATTTTCCTTGACCTGTAGATCCTGCTATAAGTAAATGGGGCATCTTAGCTAGATCTATAATAAAAATATCATTAAATATTGTTTTTCCTAAAGAAATGGGAAGTTCCATTTTATAACTTTTTTTATTACTTTCCTCTGAAAAAAGAATATCTATCATAGATACGGGGGAACGATTATAATTGGGAATTTCTATTCCAATGGATCCTTTACCGGGTATAGGAGCTATGATTCTTATGGATATAGCTGATAAATTTAAGGCAATCTCATTTTTTAAATTCTTGATTTTTGAAATACGTGTTCCCACTTTAGGATATATTTCATATAAAGTTACAGTAGGGCCTACACTAGCTTTTAGTTCACAGATTTCTATGTTATAATAATTCAAGATTTGAATTATTTTTTTTTTATTAGATTCTAAGTTTTTTTCTAAATCAATGGATGAAAAATCTTTCTTTTTTTTTTTTTTAGAAAAAATAGAATGAAGAATGTTTTTTTCTTGATTGAAATAAGAATCTATCTCTGGTTCTGTTTTCGATAGAATTCTTGTTTTTAAAAAATTAAAAAATTGCAATCTTCTTTTATTTTGTATTTTTTTTTTTATGTTTGTAAAATTGATACGGAAAATGATGATACAATAAAAAATGATACTTGTAAAAAAAAGCATATATAATCCAATTTTTCCAAATAAATGAATCAAGTAATTTCCTATTTCAAATCCAAAAATTCCGCTTAATATTCCTTTATCAGGAATAATAGTATAAAAAAATATGGGAAGCCATATGCTAGAGAATAACAATTTATATATTGTAGATTGGTAAAAATTATTTACCAGTTTTCTCTTAAACAAAAGGATTCTTAATCCGGTTAAAAATAGGAATATAGGAATAAAAAAGGCACTAATTCCTATTCCACAGTGAATAAAATAGTGAGATACAGTAGCACCTATTTTACCAAGTAAATTTTCTGCTATGATTTCTTTATCAAAAAGTTTTTCAACCTGACTTTGATCACTTTCCCAATGAAAAAGAAAAGAAAAAAAACTTAAAAATAAAAAAAAGCTATTTCCTAACAAAAAAAATCCAAAAATGATTTTAAAAGTTTTTTTATTATTTACTTCTTTTATTTTTTTTTTATCCATTTTTTTTGAATTTCAAGAAAAAATTTAATCTTTTATTTGTTATTGGTTTAAAAAGAGTTTTTTATACTGTAAAATTTGTTATATTATGTATATTAATGTCATTGAACAATAAAATTAAAAAAATGAGAAAAACAAAAATTATTTTCCTTGTTCTTTTTTTAGGATTTTTTTATCCTTTTCATAGTTTTGCAAAAATCATAAATCAAAAAAAAACAACGGATGAAAATCCTCATTTTCATATATTTTTAGATTTTTCTGGTAGTATCAAATCCATATCCAGAAAAGAATTTATTGAAGAATCTTGTTTTTCTGAAGATAAATTCAATTTGGAATTGATAGGAAAAGCTACTGATAAAATCAGTTATCATTTTGTCAAAACATTCAAAAATACAATAAAAAATCCTGAAATAGTTGATTTAGCTTATTTAAAATACAAGTGGAACGATAAATCTTATTTTTTGTTTGGAAAACAACCTCTTACTTTTAGTAAAGTAGAACATATTAATAATGTACATAAAAATAATGGAAATGCTTTTGGATTCAGTTTTCTTTATTTTCCTATAAAAGATCATGAGTTCCAATTGCAAATAGTTAATGATGTTGTGAATAAAAAAACGGAATATGATGATAATGAACATATTATTTCTGAAGTGAAAAAACCTATGGGATATTCCATGATTTGGAATTGGAATTTAAATCAAGTGATACAAAATAAATGTTCCTATGCTATTTTTCAACAAAAAGAGAAGGGAAAATATTGGAAACTACTAGTTTTAGGTAGTAAATTAAATTGGAAACCCGTTACCATAGAAGCAGAATATATACTTAGCAATGAAGATCTAGAAAAAAATATGAATGTAACAAAACAAATACAATCCATCAGTGATGATAAATATTTTATTTCTGCAAAATATGGAACTTATTTTGTAAAACTAAAATACAACTTTCTTCCAAAATGGAATTTTATTGCTGAAGGAGTATATGAGAAGGGTTTCTCTAAGGATGCAGTTTTTAATGAATTTGTGGGAGAAAATGAATTATTTAAAAGAGAATATGTATATTATGGAGGAATAGAATTTGTTCCTACCATAAAAAAAAATAAAAATGATGATCTTAGTTTTTATTTTTCATGTCGAAATCAAATAATAAATTACAGGTTCCCTAAAATGAAAGAGAAAAATGAAAATAATTATTTTATCGTTTTAGGATTGAATTATCGTATTAAAATGATTTAAAAAAATAATCATAAAAAATATCGAGACGGCAGTCATGTAGGCTCGGTATTTTTTTATTTTGATTGGTCAACATGAAAATAGGACTTTATTTTGGATCATTCAATCCTATTCATTTAGGACATACAATTATTGCTAATCATATAACGGAATTTTTAGATATAGACAATGTATGGTTTATAGTATCCCCTCAAAATCCATTAAAAAAAAAAAGAATCTTTTAGATTATAAACATAGAATAGAAATGGTTCGAAAAGCTGTTTATGATTATGAAAAGATGAGTGTTTTGGATATTGAATATGGATATATTCCTTCTTATACAATTCATACACTTCACAATATAGAAAAAAAATATCCTAGAAATCAATTTTCTATCCTTTTAGGAAAGGACTCATTTTTTTCTTTAAGAAAATGGAAGAATTATAAATTTATTTTAAATAAATATGATATTTTAGTTTATCCTAGAATTGGATCTTTTTATCACACTATTTTTAAATCCGAAAAGGGTAATATAATTTTTTTGGAAGCTCCAATCATTGAAATATCTTCTTCTTTTATCCGAAAATCTATTCAAAAAGGAAAAAATATGAAACCTATGCTTCATGCAGAAGTTTGGGATTATATGAATAAACATAAATTTTATATAAAAAAATAAAATTATTCTTTTATTTTAAATTTATAATATTCATGAGCTTTTTTTAACAATTTTATAAATTCCAGTTCTTGGAATATTTTTTTTATGGAACACCAATTTGGTTTTTTGATATAAAATTTTTCTTCATGAAAAGAAAAAGAAGGAATATTAGTAACAATAGTAATTAATTTTTTTGATAGAATACCTAATTTTTTATTTTTTTCGATATTTTTTTTAATTTTTCCATTTAAATCATGAGTCGAATTTAATAATTTCTCAATACTTCCATATTTTTGAATAAATTTTATGGCATTTTTTATTCCAATTCCTGGTAATCCTGGTATATTGTCAGAAGGATCCCCCATCATACTCCATAAATCTATAATTTGTTTTGGATGATTCACTCCAAATTTTTTTTTTATTTCTTCAATTCCCAATATTTTTTTTTTTTTTCCTTTAAAAGGTGGTATATAAACTTTAATATTTTCTGTAATCAATTGAAAAAAATCTTTATCTAAAGTGATTATATATATGATATATCCTTTATTTTCTGCTTCTTTAGCGATTGTTCCGATAAAATCATCTGCCTCATATCCATTTGGAGCATAAAAAAAAGAAATTTGAAAAGTTTTTAAAATTTTTATAATATAAGGAATAGCCATGTAAATAGCTTCTGGTGTCTTTGTTCTATGCGCTTTATAATTGTCATATTCTTTTTTTCTAAAAGAAATCCCTATACTGGGATCAAAAATAATAGCCATATAAGATGGTTTTTCATTATTTAATATATTTATTAAAAAATATGTAAAATTTACGATAGGAGAAGTATTTAGTCTTGTAGAAGTGAAAAGATGATTGTGTCTATAAGCATAATAACTCTGATAAATGAGAGGGTATGCATCAATTAAAAATAATTTTTTATTATTATTCATATATCAATTTTATACTTGTTATATTATGAAAAAATCAAATAAATATACAGTTACTGCGGCATTACCTTATGCAAATGGACCAATTCATATAGGACATTTGGCAGGAGTTTATTTACCTGCAGATATTTTTGTTCGTTATCTTAGACGAACAAAAACAGATGTTATTTTTATATGTGGGTCAGATGAACATGGAGCTCCTATAGCTATACAAGCAAGAAAAGAAAAAAAAACTCCTCAAGAAATAGTAAATAAATATCATTACATGATTAAAGATTGTTTTAACAATTTTGGTATACAGTTTGACCACTATTCCAGGACCTCTTCAAAAATTCATCACAAAATTTCTACTTCTTTTTTTAAAAAACTTAGTGAAAAAAAAAAGATTTTTGAAAAAGTATCTGAACAATATTATGATCCAAAATTTAAACAATTTTTAGCTGATAGATATATGTCTGGGACATGCCCCCATTGCAAAAATAAAGAAGCTTATGGAGATCAATGCGAAAATTGTGGAAGATCGATTACACCTGAAGATTTAATACATCCAAAATCAACCATAAGTGGAAGTTCTCCAACTTTAAAAAAAACTAAACATTGGTATATTCCTTTAAATCAATATCAAAAATTCTTGGAAAAGTGGATTTTGATTAATCATAAAAAAGATTGGAAAGTGAATGTTTATGGACAAGCAAAATCTTGGTTAGATCAAGGATTAAAACCTCGTGCTATAACAAGAGATTTGAATTGGGGAGTTCATGTTCCAAAACATAAAGAAAAAGTTCTCTATGTATGGTTTGAAGCTCCTATAGGATATATCTCTTCTACTATAGAGTGGGCTAGACAAACAAAAATAGATTGGAGACCTTATTGGAAAGATAAAAAAACCAAATTAATTCAGTTTATAGGAAAAGATAATATTGTTTTCCATTGTATTATTTTTCCAGTTATATTGAAAGCATATAATAGTAGATATATCCTTCCAGATCAAATATTGGCTAATGAATTTCTTCATTTGGAAAACAAGAAAATATCTACTTCTAAAAATTGGGCTGTATGGGTTCATGAATATTTAAAAGATTTTCCCAATCAACAGGATACCCTTCGTTATATTCTTATAGCTAATATGCCTGACAGAAAAGATCATAATTTCAATTGGAAAGATTTTCAAAGAAAAAATAATACTGAATTGGTTTCTATATTAGGAAATTTTGTACATAGAAGTCTAACTTTAACACAAAAGCACAATAAAGGTGTTATTCCTCATCCTGAAATGTTATCTATAAAAGATAAAAACATTTTAAAAAAGATCAAAAATTATCCAGAATATATAGGTAAATTAATTGAATCCTATCAATTTAAAGAATCTTTAGCATGTTTTATGGATTTAGCTAGACTAGGAAACAAATATTTAACAGATGAAGAACCTTGGAATAAAAAAAAAGAACAACGTGTCAACACTATACTTTATGTATCAATGCAAATTGTTGGTATGTTAGCTCAACTATCAGAACCTTTTCTACCACATACAGCAAAAAAATTGTTAGATATGCTTCGTTTGAAAACTTTTTTTTGGAACAAAATAAAAAATATGGAAGAAATTTTATGTCCAGGACATATCTTAGGACAGATCACATTTTTATTTAAAAAAATAAATAATGAAAGTATTAAAAAACAGATACAAAAATTAAAAAAAAATATATGAACAAATTTAATTATTTACGCAAAATTTTATACACGTTGTATTATAAGCGGAGAGAGAGGGATTCGAACCCCCGGAGGTGTGTTACCTCAACGGTTTTCAAGACCGCCGCAATTAACCACTCTGCCATCTCTCCATATTATATATATCTATTATATTTCTTAATATATCTTGCATTGTTTCTCTTTTTCTTATAAGAAAATCTTTTCCCTTAAAAATCATAACTTCAGAAGGTTTATAACGAGAATTATAATTAGAAGACATAGAAAAACAGTATGCTCCCGCATTTTTAATGCACAATATATCTCCTTCACGAATTTCTTTAACTTTTCTATTTAAACCAAAAGTATCCGATTCGCAAATATATCCTACAACTGTATAAAAACGAAAACGACCATTGGGATTAGAAATATTTTCAATACAGTGATAAGCATCATAAAACATAGGACGTAGAAAATGATTAAATCCTGAATTTACTCCTGCAAATACAGTAGAAGTAGTATGTTTAATAACATTAACAGTAACTAAAAAATATCCAGATTCACTAACTATAAATTTACCTGGTTCAAAAATCAAAGTAATTTGATTCCCATAGTTAGAACAAAAATTTGAAAATTCTTTTGTGATTGAGGAACTTAAAGAATTAAGATCCGTTTTTAAATCATTTTTTCTATATGGAACTTTAAAACCACTTCCAAAATTAATATAATCAAGATTTGGAAAATCAATAGCTATTTGAAATAATATTTTTGCTCCTGATAGAAAAACTTTGATATTTGATATATCTGATCCTGTATGCATATGAAATCCTTCTATTTTAAGTCCGGTATTGTTTAATATTCTTTTGATATGAGGAATTTGATAATAAGAAATTCCAAATTTAGAATCAATGTGTCCTACTGAAATTTTAGAATTTCCTCCTGCCATAATATGCGGATTAATTCTGACTCCTATAGCATAATCAGGGTAATATTCTCCAAATTGTTCTAAAATAGACAGATTATCTAGATTGATTCTGACTCCAAAATCAACAGCCTTTTTTATTTCTTGAATAGAAACACAATTAGGTGTAAATAGAATTTTTTTAGGATGAAAACCTGCTTTTAATCCTAGTTCTACTTCCTGAATAGATACAGTATCTAACCCACTTCCTAAGTTTTGCAAAAATTTTAATATATTCAGATTTGTATTAGCTTTACAAGCATAATTAATGATAAAATTTTTTATACCACTAAAAGCATTTTTCATTTTTATATATTGTTTCTTTATTTTGCAAGAATCGTATACGTAAAGTGGAGTCCCATATTTTTTTGCAAGTTGAATTAAATATTCTCTAATTGGAAAACTTTTATTTTTTAATTCTAATTTGGACATCATAATAAAGATAAATGAATCACATCATTCATATTTCTAACATAATCAAAGGTTAGTCCTTTTAAGTGTTCTGGTTTAATTTCTTCTACGTCTTTTTTATTATCCTGCGAAAGAATAATTTCTTTAATATTAGCACGTTTAGCTGCTAGAATTTTTTCTTTAATTCCACCAACAGGCAAAACCTTACCTCTTAGAGTTATTTCTCCTGTCATTGCTAAATGAGATCTTAGTTTTCTTTTAGTAAAACTTGATACTAGAGACGTTAACATTGTTATTCCTGCCGATGGGCCATCTTTAGGAACTGCTCCTTCAGGAACGTGAACATGTACATTTTTTTTTTCAAACATTATGGGATCTATGTTAAATTCTTTGTAATGAGCTTTTATATATTGCAAAGCAATTGTTGCAGATTCTTTCATGACCTCTCCTAAATTTCCAGTAATACTTAAGTGACCTTTACCTTTAGATAAACTGGATTCAATATATAAAATATCTCCACCAAAATGAGTCCAAGCTAAACCAGTAACAACACCTGGTACGTTATTTTCTTCATAACGATCTGGATCATTGGGTATACCAAGAATATTTTCCATTTTTTCAATACTCAAATGTTTTACATATTTTTTTTTCATAGCAATATGTTTAGCTACATAACGTGCTAATTTAGCAATATGTTTTTCCAAAGTTCTCAATCCAGATTCTCTTGTATAACTTTCAATAACTTTTTCTATTTGTTTTGTACCAAGTACTAAATCTGATTTTCTTAAACCATTATCTTTCAGTTGTTTAGGTAAAATATGTTTTTTTACAATTTTCGTTTTTTCTTCTACAGTATATCCATTCATTTCTATAACCTCCATCCTATCTATTAGAGCTGGTTGAATATGGGAAAGAGAATTTGCTGTAGCAACAAACAATACTTTTGATAAATCATATCCCATTTCTAAAAAATTATCGTAAAAAGAGGTATTTTGTTCAGGATCTAAAACTTCCAACATGGCAGAAGAGGGATCTCCATTTGTTCCTATCCCCATTTTATCAATTTCATCTATAACAAAAACAGGATTTGAAGTTCCTACTTTCCGAATAGATTGTAGTAGCCTACCAGGCATTGCTCCTATATAAGTTCTTCTGTGCCCACGTATTTCTGATTCGTCATGTAATCCTCCCAAAGAAATACGAACGTATTTTCTTTTTAGTGCAGTAGCTATAGATCTTCCTAAAGAAGTTTTTCCAACTCCAGGTGGACCATAAAAACACAAAATAGGAGAACGCATATCTCCTCTTAATTTTAATACAGCTAAATATTCTATAATACGTTCTTTTACTTTTTCCAATCCATAATGATCTCTATCTAATATTTTTTGTGCATATTCTAAATCAAAATTGTCTTTTGAATATCTATTCCAAGGAAGATCAATCATTAATTCCAAATAATTCCTTTGTACTGTATATTCTGGCATTTGAGGATTTGTTCTTTGCATTTTTATCAATTCCCGATCAAACTGTTTTTTTGCTTCCTTTGGCCATTTTTTTCTGGAAGCTTTAGTACGCATTTCATCTATTTCTTTTTCATAAGAAATATCTCCTAGTTCTTCTTGTATGGCTTTAATTTGTTGGTGTAAAAAATATTCCCTTTGTTGTTGATCCATATCACTACGAACGCGGGATTGAATATCGTTTTTTAATTTGATTTGTTGATGTTCTACATTGAGAAAACGTAATGTTTCCATTGCTCTTTTTTTTAAATCATCGTATTCTAACAATTTTTGTTTATCTCTAGTGTCTAAATTCATGTTAGCTGCTACAAAATTTATTAAAAAAGAAGGACTTTCTATATTACGAATAGCGATACTTGCTTCTGATGGAATATTGGGGTTATCCTGAATGATTTTTATAGCTATTTCCTTTATGGATTCTACTAAAGCAAGATATTCTTTATCCTTACAGGAAGGTTTATTTTCTTCTAACGCTATAATTTCCGCTTTAAAGTATGGATCATTTTGAATAAAACGATTGACTTTAAATCTTCTTTTTCCCTGCAAAATAACAGTAGTATTTCCATCAGGCATTTTTAATAATTTCAATATTTTAGCAACCGTACCAATAGAGTACAAATCTTTTTCACTAAGATTTTCTATTCCAGAATTTTTTTGCGTTAATACTCCAACTGTTTTATCTAATCTATAAGCATCTTGTAATAATTGTATGGATCCACTTTTTCCTGCTATAATTGGAAAAACAATTCCAGAATACAAAACCATATTTCTTACTGTTAAGATACATAATTGTTCAGGAATATCGTCTTTAAGTAGCTGATCTTCTTCATCTTGACTCATTAATGGTATAAACTCAGCTTCAGACTCGAATCCAGATTCTGTAAATATATTTTTTAATAACATAAAAAAAATAGATTTCTGACTTAAATGATGAATGAATTCTTATCTTAAATATATAATTAATATTTACTTAATTAACTTATTAATAATCAATAACTTATAATATATAATCTATAATCTAAGAATCAATATCCACTTACAAATTAAATATAACTGTTTTCTATATGAAAACAAAATCATCTATACGGGCTTAAATTAATTGTGAATAATCGTTAAAAATTGATTTATTTTTATTTTTTTCTTTATTGAATCATTTCCAAAAAAGTATGTTCTTTCAAAATTTTTATGTGATTTTTTTTCATACTTTTTTTTAATTTTGAACCGAAATTTTTTCCAACTACTATAAAATTAATTTTATTATTAACAGTATTATATACTTTTCCACCTAGAAGTTCTACCATATTTTTGGCTTCATTACGGGTCATACAAGATAATTTACCTGTAAACACAAAAGATTTTCCTTCAATAAAAGAATATTTTTTCATTATTTTGCATTTTGAAATATGTAATCCATACTTAACAAGTATTTTAACTATATGCTGATGTTCAGTAATCGAAAAATAATTAACAATGCTTTTCGCAATTTCTTTTCCTATACCATGAATAGAAATTAAATGATTATAATTTGTATGCATTAAAGAATATATATCTAAAAAATTGTCTGACAATTTTTTAGATATATATTCTCCTACATGAGGAATTCCTAAGGAAAATAACACTTTACAATAGTAATTTTCTTTGGATTTCTCTATATTACTTAAAATTACACATGCCAATTTTTTTCCTACCCCATCAATTTGAAGTAATTCTTCTTTTTTCAATTTATATAAATCAGAAAAATTATATAAAAAACCTTTTTTGTATAGTTTTTTTATCATTTTTTTTCCAATTCTTTTTATATTCATAACATTTACAAAATGTGTTATTTTTTCTATTCTTTGAGAAGAACAATTTTGATTATTACAGTAAAATAATTCTTTTTTTTTCGTTAAAATACTATTACATGATGGACATTTTTTTAAAAAAAATATAGGATAGGTTTTATTTGATCTTTTTTTGATATTGATTTTTGTAACTTTTGGAATGATATCTCCTCCTTTTTCTAATAAAAGTGTATCTCCATAATGAATTCCCATTTTTTTTATAAAATTATCATTATAAAGTGCAACTCTTTTGATTCTGGTTCCAGAAATGAAAAGAGGAATAACATTGGCTACAGGAGTAATAATACCCGTACGTCCTACCTGAAACGTAATATTTAATAATTTTGTTTCAGATAACTTTTGTCTAAACTTGTAGGCAATAGCCCAACGGGGATATTTATTGGTAAATCCTAAAAGATTTTGTTTTTGATATTCATTGACTTTAATAACTATTCCGTCTGTTTGATAGGATAGTTTATTTTTATAGGTTTTCCAAAAATCTATAAAATGGAATACTTCTTTTATGTTTCTGCAAAAACGTATTGTTTCTGGAACTTGAAAACCCCAATATTTCATGTTTTTTATGGCTTCATATTGTGTATCGAAAGGTAAATTATTTCCTACGACATGAAATGCGATACAAAATAAATTTCTTTTACGTATTTCTTGATGATTATGAGTTTTGAGTGACCCACTAGCTATATTCCTTGGATTGGCATAAGGTAATTGTCCATTTTTAATACGTTTTTTGTTCATTTCTAAAAAATTTTTTATAGGAATAAAAATTTCTCCACGTATCTCAAGGTATATAGGATAGTTATTACCTCTTAATTTGAAAGGAATATATTTTATTATTTTTATATTTTTTGTCACATCTTCTCCTTTTTCTCCATCCCCACGAGATACTGCATTTGTTAAAAATCCGTTTTGATAGATTAAATTAATGGATACTCCATCATATTTAGGTTCACATATAAAAGATAAAGAATGAACTGATTTACTAATTTTTTTATTCCAAATCATTAATTCTTTTTTAGAATAGGTATTTTGAATAGAATACATTTTGTATTTATGAGAAATAGTAGAAGAGATGTAGTTTATTTTATGAATTTTTGCTCCTATTTTCATTGTAGGAGAATTAAGATCTTGTAATTCAGGATATTTGTTTTCTAAAATAAATAATTGTTTTAATTTTTTATCAAAATGATAATCTGATATTTCTGAAATATCCAAATTATAATATTGATCATTATAGTTTGATAACTCTTTTCTAAGTTGAAATATTTTATTTTCTATTTTTTTTTTATCCATATTGTTTTTTATTTATTATTTTTTTTTGTAATAAACCGCACGAACCATTCTGAAGAATCCTTGATAATCTTTTCTTATTTCTATATTTAAAAATCCTATTTTTTTTAAAAAATAAATGATATCTGAATAAATAAATTGATTTATTTCAAAATAAACATAGACGATTCCAGTCAGTTTTTTTTTAATCCAAAAAGAAATTTTCTTATAAAAAATCAAAGGATCTTCGTCAGGAACAAATAAAGCTTGATAAGGTTCATATTGAACAATATTTGGATGTAAAAATTTTTTTTCAGATAATCTAACATAAGGAGGATTACTTACAATAATATTTACATAGTTATTATCCATTTTTGGATATGTATCTATTTTATCTTTCAATATATCTATATTCTTTAATGAAATTTTCACATTATGTAATCTCGCATTTTGAAAAGCTATATTAAGAGCTTCTTTATCAGAATCAATGGCATAAACATGTAAAATTTCAGGTTTTTTTTTTTTTAAAGTAATACTAATACATCCACTTCCTGTTCCAATATCAAATATTTGTATGGGTTTATTGTGAATAAAATTTTTATGATCCTGTAGTATCCAGTATACAAGTTCTTCTGTTTCTGGTCTTGGAATAAATACTTTTTCATTAACTATAAATTTCATTCCAAAAAAGTAAGTCTGACCAATTACATATTGTATAGGTCTATTCTTTTTTAATTCCCATAATTTTTTTATTAATTGGTTATAAATAATAAAACTTATTTTTTCTTTTCTACTTAATTGTAATAAAATAGTTGTTTTATCACATTGAAACATGTAGGTAGTGAGTATAAAAAATAAACTTTCCAATTCCTTAGGTTCTGTATATAAATTTTTAAGAGTGTTTTTAAAAACACAGTAAAATTTGTAAAAAGATACCATATGAAAAAATTAAAATGATGCGAATTTCTAAAAAATATTTATTTTGTGTGTAACATGAATAAATTAAATATTTTCGTTTTTTTATGTTCGATTTAAATGATGACACCATTGTTTCTTTAGCTACTCCTATTGGATATAGTGCTATTTCTGTTATTCGTATTTCTGGTAAAAATTCAATATCTATTGTTGAAAATATTTTTATTTCTATTAAACCTGGAAAAAAACTAGAAAAACAATCTACACATACTATTCATTTAGGATACATTGTATCAGAAAATAATAATTTTTTAGATCAAGTTTTAGTTTCTATTTTTAAATCTCCTTTCTCTTATACAGGAGAAAATATGATCGAGATTTCTTGTCATGGATCTTATTATATTCAACAACAGATTTTGCAATTACTCATTAGAAAAGGAATACGTCTGTCTCGTCCTGGAGAATTTACATTTCGTGCTTTTATAAACAAAAAAATAGATTTATCACAAGCTGAAGCTATAGCTGATTTGATCAGATCTGAAAATAAAGTATGTCATGAAATATCTTTACATCATATCAAAGGATCGTTATCTGATACCATTAAGAATTTAAGAAAAAAATTATTGGATTTTGCATCTCTATTAGAATTGGAGTTGGATTTTTCTGAAGAGGATGTGGTTTTTGCTAAAAGATCAGAACTTTTTTCTTTTTTGCAAGAATTAGAAGAGACTTTAAAAAAATTAATTGAATCTTTTTCATTAGGAAATGCTATAAAAAAAGGAATTTATGTGTCAATCATTGGAGAAACAAATGTAGGAAAGTCTACTTTTTTTAATCAGGTAATTCAGGAAGATCGTTCCATTGTATCCCATATAGAAGGAACAACTAGAGATTATGTGGAAGGAGAAATCATTTTAGATGGAATTCTTTTTCATTTTTTCGATACAGCAGGAATCAGAAAAACTAAAGATCCTATAGAAGCTATGGGTATGAAAAAAACTATGAAAAAAATGGAAGAGGCTCAAGTCATATTATACATTTTTGATTCTTCAAATAGTAAGAAAGAAGAAAAAAAAATTATTATGGATATTCAAAATATTCACAATGAATATCCATTAAAAAATATTTTTGTCATAGCAAATAAATCAGATATATCTTCTGTTCATAATTTTGAATATTTCAAGTCAAAATTTCCTCATTTTTTTGAAATTTCTTCAAAGAACTTTTTTGAAGTTAAAAAGGTACTCAATGCTTTGAGTACTTTTTTTTTGGATAAATTAAAAGAAAAAAAAATAGTGATAACACAATATAGACATTATGAAGCTTTGAAACTATCATTAAAAGAACTATTATTGGCACGTCATGCTTTTAATAATGGATTTTCAGTAGATTTAATATCAATATATATTAAAGAGGTATTACGATATTTAGGAGTAATTACAGGAGAAATAACAAATGAAGATATACTAAAAAATATTTTCTCAAAATTTTGCATTGGAAAATAATATTTATCAATTATGTCACTAGATTCTGTAAGAGTTCGTTTTGCTCCTAGTCCTACAGGCCCACTTCATTTAGGTGGAATTAGAACAGCATTATATAATTATCTTTTTGCTAAAAAACATAACGGAGCATTTATTCTTAGAATAGAAGATACTGATCAAAAAAGATTTGTAAAAAGTTCTGAATCGTATATTTTGGAAGCATTAAAATGGTGTAACATAGAACCGGATGAAGGCGTAGGATATGGAGGCCATTATTTTCCTTATTATCAATCTAAAAGATTGGATGTTTATCGTACATATGTCAATAAATTATTAAAAAAAGGAAATGCTTATTATGCTTTTGACATAGATCTAGATCAAAAAAGAAAAGAATATAATCATCGTGGATTAATTTTTTCTTATAATTCTAAAATTAGAATGGATCTGAATAATTCTTTAACTATGACAGAAAAACAATTGCATGATAAATTGCGATCTTGTTCTTATGTGATTCGATTTAAAATAGAACCTGGAGAGAAATTGAAAATGTATGATATAATACGTGGTAACATAATAGTTGATACAGATAATTTAGATGATAAAGTTTTGTTAAAATCCGATGGGGTAGCTACTTATCATTTAGCTAATACAATAGACGATTACTTGATGAAAATAACTCACGTTATCAGAGGAGAAGAATGGCTTCCATCTATGTCTCTGCATGTATTATTATATAGAGCTTTGGGTTGGACTCCTCCTAATTTTGCACATTTGCCTTTGATTTTAAGAAATAATGGAAAAGGAAAGATTAGCAAAAGGAATACAGATAGTTTTAATTTTCCTATATATCCTATACAATGGAAAATTCCAAAAACTAAAGTTGTTATACCAGGATATAGAGAATTAGGTTATTTTCCAGAAGCGTTTGTGAATATGTTAGCTTTATTAGGATGGAATCCTGGAATTAAAAGAGAAATTTTTTCTCTACAAGAATTAATCAATTTATTTTCTTTAGAAAAAATAACTAAATCTGGTGTTTATTTTAATATAAAAAAAGCGAATTGGTTCAATAAAAAATATTTAAATAAAAAACAGGAAGAAATATTTGTATTTCTTTCAAAAAAAATAAAAACGCATTCTATTTTTTTCAAAAAAAATTACTTATGGAAAGTAATCTATTTGACAATGGATAGAATTCATTTTATTCATGAAATATGGGAACATTCTTTTTATTTTTTTATTTCTCCTAGTTTTTATGAAGCTAGTTTTTTCAAAAAAATTTGTAATGAAAAAACCATTGTTCAATTAGAAAATGCAAAAAAAATATTATTATGTAATATAAATCTGAATCAATTTACGTCTATAAATTTGAGATGTTTGTTTAAAACAATAAAAAATAAGCATCAAATCATGCAATTATTCCGTTTTTCTTTAGTGGGATCTTTAAAAGGAATTGATATTTTCATAATTTTGGAAATGTTAGGAAAAGAAGAAAGTATGCGACGTGTCGAAAAACTAATCAATCAAATCAAAGAAAAAATTTAGAATGTTTTTGAAAAAAGAACATAAAAATATAGATTTACATTATTCGTAAAAAAAATTCAATGCTTAAACATTATGAAAATATTATAATAATAACTCCTATATTATCTGATGATCAAGCAAAAGAAACAGCAAAAGAATATGAAAATTATATCATACAAAAAAAAGGAAAAATTATTCATCAGGAACATTGGGGTTTAAAAAAATTAGCTTATCCCATTCAAAAAAAACAAAGTGGTTGTTATCATTTACTTGAATTTTTGTTAGAATCTGATTGGGTTTCTAATTTAGAATTGAAATTAAGACAAGATGAACGTATATTACGTTTTTTAACTGTAAAACTAAACAAGTATGGAATAGAATATGCTGAAATAAGAAGAAAAAAACTGTTAAAAAAAAATGAAGAATTATGATATTATTATTAGAGGAATCTCATAAACATACAAAACAAGCAACAGTAGATAATGAATTAAGATATTTATCTCCTATTAAAATAGAAACTAAAGTAGAAAAAAAATATTGCTTTTTTAAAAAAAGAAATATTAAATATATAGATTACAAAGATCCTACATTTTTAATAAAATTTCTGAATGCGCAAGGGAAAATTTTACCACGTCGTATTACAGGTACTTTACAAAAAAATCAAAATAAGTTAAATGCGGCTATTAAAAGATGCAGACAGATTGGTCTTTTACCTTTTGTTACAGATGATTTAAAATAAAAAATGAAAATTATTCTCAAAAAAGACATAGAAAATCTGGGATTTCAGTACGATGAAATCGATGTAAAACCTGGTTATGCTAGGAATTATCTAATTCCTAAAGGATATGCTGTTTTAGCGTTACCTGGAACTGTAAAAAATATTCATGAAATATTGAAACAACGTTCTAAAAAAGAAAGTTTTTTAATTGAAAAATCGAAAGAAATAGAAAATAAATTAAGAAAATTAACTATAAAAATACCTGTTAAGGTAGGTAAAGGAGGAAAACTTTTCGGTTCAATTAATAATCAATATTTGATGAAAATTTTGAATAAAGAAGGGATCAGTATAGATAAAAAATTTATTAGAACACCTGGTAATAAAGTCATTAAAACAATAGGAAAACATCAGGCAACCATTAGATTACATAGAAAACGCGAGTTTTCGTTAAATTTTGAAGTATTATCTTCTTCCTAAGAAAGTGTCATATATTAAAAATAAATTTAGTAATACAATAATAATTGTAATAACCCAAGATATTATCTTTAAAATAGTTCCGTTAACAAACGGTCCCATTTTTTCATAATTTCCTGTAAAATTAACTAATGGAACAATAGCAAAACTTAGTTGTATTGATAAAATGATTTGACTAATTATTAATAATTCAGTTGTTCCTTTTTCTCCATAAACAATAGAAGCAATCATAGCTGGAACAATAGCTATAAGTCTCGTGATTAATCTTCGTATCCAGGGTTTTAATTTTATATTTAGAAACCCCTCCATTACTATCTGTCCAGCTAAAGTTCCAGTTAACGTTGAATTTTGTCCTGATGCTAATAAAGCCAATGCAAAAAAAATTCCAGCTAAACTGGAACCTAATAGAGGAGTTAAAAGTTTATGTGCATCCATAATGTCTGCAACTTCTGTATGTCCGGCTTTATGAAAAGTAGCAGCAGATACAATTAATATAGCTGCATTGATAAAAAATGCTAAGGATAACGATAAAGTGCTATCTATGGTCGCATATTTTATAGCCATTTTTTTTCCTTCAATAGTACGTGGGTAATTTCTGGTTTGTATGATACTTGAGTGAAGATAAAGATTGTGAGGCATTACCGTAGCTCCTAATATTCCTATAGATATGTAGAAAGAATGCGAGTTTCTAATAATTTCAGGATTGGGTACAATTCCTTTTAATATGGGAATAATTTCAGGTTTTGAGCTAATAATTTCAAAACTAAAACAAACTATAATTGTAAAAATTAAAGCTGCTACTACACTTTCAATATATCTAAAACCTTTATATTGGAAAAATAAAATAATTAAAACATCTATAACTGTAATAAATACACCCCATGTCATAGGAACACCAAAAAGCAATTTTAAGGCTAATACAGAACCAATAATTTCTGCTAAATCACAAGCAGCAATTGCGATTTCACATAAAATCCATAGCATAAAATTAATATAGGGTGGATAATGATCTCTACAAGCTTGTGCTAAATCTCTCTCACAAACAATTCCCAATTTTAAAGCTAAATGTTGCAAAATAATAGCAAAAAAATTGGATATAAAAATAACAGATAAAAGCATATAACCAAATTTAGATCCTCCGGCAATGTCTGTAGCCCAATTTCCAGGATCCATGTATCCTACAGCAATTAATAATCCTGGTCCTGTAAAAGCAAAAAGTTTTTTCCATATTCCTTTCTGTTTAGGAACAGAAACGGAAGAAAAAACTTCCGAAAGAGATGGATGCTGATTCTCATTTCTCCATCCTATAGAAGATTTTTTATTTTGCATAATAAAATAGTAGAATACAAAAACATAAAGTTAATTGTTTTAATCTTTTTGTTATCAATTCCATATCAATTGATAAAAATTTAAAAAAATTGCCTAAATAAAATAGAATAATTTTTTATATTTGCTTTAAATTTTTTTCCGCTTTTCATTAATAGCGATTCAATCTTTCTTTACTTTTTCATGAAAAAAATAGCGATACAAGGAATTAAAGGATGTTTTCATCATGCAGCTGTTTCTAGATATTTTGAAGGGTGTAATTATAAGTTGATGGAATGTTCTTCTTTTAGAGAATTAGCTGTTTCTGTTGCAAAATCTAATGTAAATATTGGGGTTATGGCTATAGAAAATAGCATAGCGGGTACAATTTTGACGAATTACAGTCTTTTATCTGAGTACAATTTGAAAATAGTGGGAGAAGTATATATGCCTATACAACATCATCTCATGGCTTACCCAGGACAAAACATAGAGGATATTAAAGAAATATATTCTCATCCTATGGCTATTTTACAATGTGAATCATTCACAGATGCACATCCTTATATAAAAATATCCGAATATTCAGATACAGCTTCGGCTGCTCAACATATTTCTATATGCAAAAAAAAAGGTTTGGCTGCAATAGCTTCTGAAAATGCGGCTAAAGAATATGGTTTGGATATCATTTCTAAGAATATACAAACTGTTACAAGTAATTTTACTAGATTTTTTATTATTAAAAATTCTTCTAAACAAGAAAATGATTATTTTTTTAATAAAGCTTCATTAATATTCAAAATATTGCATACTACTGGAAGTTTATCTCAGATACTGAGTCTTATATCTAGTCTTGGAATTAACATGACGAAAATACAATCCATTCCTATCATACAAAGACCTTGGGAATATTCATTTTATGTAGACATTATATTTAGCAATATAAAAGATTATGAAAAAATGAAAAAAAAAATTAAAAAAAATCCCTGTCTTCATCAGTTATCTATTATGGGAGAATATAAAAATGGAATGAAAACCGAATGATTGTATCAGCAAAAAGAATGCATAAAATATCGGAATACTTCTTTTCCGAAAAAATGAAGGAAATTCGCAATCTTGAAAAAGATGGTTTGAAAATCATTAATTTAGGGATTGGAAATCCTGATCTTCTTCCACCATATGGTGTTGTAGATAAAATGAAAAAAGCCTCAGAATTAAAATACGCTAATACTTATCAAAGTTATATTGGAATAGAACCGTTACGTCATGCTATTTCTAATTGGTATAAAAAAATATATCAAGTTGATATTGATTATAAATATGAAATTTTACCATTGATGGGATCTAAAGAAGGAATTATGCATATAAGTATGTCTTATTTAGATAAAGGCGATGAAGTATTAATTCCTGATCCTGGGTATCCTGCTTATTCTTCTGTATCCAAACTTTTGGAAGCAAAAATTATTTATTATGATCTTCATGAGGATAAAAATTGGATTCCTAGATTGGAAAATCTGTCTGGGGTAAAAGCAAAAATAATGTGGATAAATTATCCTCACATGCCTACGGGGGCAACAATTCCTTTTGAAAAATTAGAAGAAATTGTTCTTTTTGCGAAGAAAAAAAATGTGTTACTAGTTCACGATAATCCTTATAGTGTTATATTAAATCATAAACGGCCTTTAAGTATTTTTAATGTGAAAGGAGCGAAGGATATAGCTTTGGAATTAAATACTTTAAGTAAGACTTACAATATGCCTGGATGGCGTGTTGGAATGATAGTAGGAAAAAAAGAATTTATTCAGAATATATTGAAAATAAAAAGTCAAATGGATTCTGGTATGTATTATCCCATACAAATTGGAGCTATAGAAGCTATGAATCATGATTCAAAATGGATTGAAAATCTTAATGTTGAATATTTTAAACGAAGAAAAATTATATGGAAAATATGTGATCGCTTAAACTTAAAATATACAAAAAAAAGTTCTGGAATATTTGTTTGGGCAAAAATAACTGATGCAGATAAAAATGATCATATATGGTCAGAAAAAATCCTCAAAAAGTATCACATATTTATTACACCTGGTAGAGTGTTTGGGCATAATGGTAAAGGATATATAAGATTTTCTATGTGTTGTCCAATTGAAATTTTAGAACAGGCAAAAAATAGAATTTTTTCATGATTATTGGAATAATAGGATTAGGATTGATTGGCGGATCCATTGCTTTAGGATTGAGAAAATCAAGTTTTGGTGATAAATTTATAGGAACAGATTCTAATAAAGAAAACGCTTTACATGCTGTCAAACTTGGAATTGTAGATGAGATAATTCCTTTTCAGGATCTTATTATACAATCTTCAGTGATTATTTTATCTATTCCCGTAAATAGAATAGAAAAAATACTTCCAAGTATTCTGAATAGAATCAATACAGACACAGTCATTTTAGATACTGGATCTACTAAATATGATATTTGTAATAGAATTTTCTCTCATCCTAAAAGAAATCGTTTTGTAGCAACACATCCGATTGCAGGAATTGAAAATTCTGGACCTTTTTCAGCTTATTCTGGTTTGTTTAATAATAAAACATGTATTATTTGTGATTCTGAACTTAGTTCTCCAGATGCAATGTCTATCGTCATAAAAATCTATTCTATTATGAATATGGGTATGATTTATATGACTTCTAAAGAACATGATTTATATATTGCTTATATATCTCATTTACCTCATGTGATTTCTTTTGCTTTAGCTAATACAGTTTTAAAAAAATTTGAGAATGAAAAAACGATTTTTAATAATATGATGGGAAGTGGATTAGATTCAACTACACGTTTAGCGAAAAGTAAGCCTGAAACATGGTTGCCTATTTTTATCTCAAATAGAGAGAATATGATTCAATCCATAGATTCGTATATTGATCATTTAAATAAATTTCGTAATCATTTGATAGACAAAAAATATAATGAAATAAATCAATATATGAAAAAGGCAAACGATATAAAAAGATAGAATAAAAGATAAAAAATATGTGTAAATTAAATGTATTGTGATGGAAAAATTGAATAATAGTATAGACAGATCTTGGATTGATAAACGGAATCAACCATTCATTATATCTGGACCTTGTAGTGCAGAAAATGAAGAACAAATATTAGAAACAGCCAATAGATTGAACTCTTCTTATGTTCAAGTATTTAGAGCTGGAATATGGAAACCTAGAACAAAACCCAATAATTTCGAAGGCGTTGGAAAAAAAGGACTTGAATGGCTCAGTAAGGTAAAAAAAAATACGGGATTAATGTTAGCTACAGAAATAGCCAATGCAGAACATGTTAAATTAGCCATTTCTTTTGGAATAGATATTCTTTGGATAGGTGCTAGAAGTACGGCAAGTCCTTTTACGATTCAAGAAATAGCGGATGCTATGGAAGGAGAACGTAATCAAATCATTTTAGTAAAAAACCCTATTCATCCTGATATAGAATTATGGATAGGAGCTTTAGAACGTTTATTGAGTAAAGGAATTAGAAAATTAGGAGTTATACATCGTGGGTTTTATACCTACAAAAACTCAAAATATCGTAATCAGCCTAATTGGAATCTTTTATTAAATTTTAGAAAAAAATTTCCTAGAATCCCTATTCTATGTGATCCTTCACATATTTGTGGGAGTAAAGAAGGAATTTTTGATATAGCGAAAAAAGCTTATCATTTTCAATGTGAAGGGTTAATGATAGAAAGTCATTGTGATCCTGATAGTGCTTGGAGCGATGCTAAACAACAAATCACACCAGAAAACCTTTTGAAGATGTTAAAAGAATTAACATATATCGAAAAATATGATCAAAAAAGTCAAAAATATTTGGATTCTTTTAGGATTTTTATTGATGAATTGGATGAAAATATTATTTCACTTTTAGCGGAAAGAATGAATATTTCCAAAAAATTAGGAACTTTGAAAAAAGCTTCAGATATTGAAATTTTTCAACCTAATAGATGGAAAGATATTATGGAAAAATCTATTAATTTGGGGAAAAATTTAGGAATTTCCGAAGAATTACTTGAAGGTATTTTCAAACTTTTGCATCAAGAATCCATCAAAATTCAAAATCAAATTAGATAATTCATAAAAGTCATAAAAATGGCTTATTTATTTACTAGCGAATCTGTTTCAGAAGGTCACCCCGATAAGATCTCAGATCAAATATCTGATTCAATACTAGATCATTTTTTAGCGTATGATCCAAATGCCAAAGTAGCTATAGAAACTTTAGTCACCACGGGACAAATTATATTATCTGGAGAAGTCAATTCTAAGACTTGGGTTAATGTTAAAAAAATAGCTCGCGATATCCTTAGAAAAATAGGGTACACTAAAAATGAATATAGATTTCATGCAGATTCTTGTGGAATTCTTTCTGCTATTCAAGAGCAATCTTTAGATCTATTAGAGGGAATTCATAGATTAAAAAAAGAAGAACAAGGAGCTGGAGATCAATGTATTGTATTTGGTTATGCAGTGAAAGAAGCGGAAAATTATATGCCTTTATCTTTGGAAATATCACATCATATATTAAAAGAACTTTCATTTCTCAGAAATGAAGGAGAAGAAATGACTTATTTACGTCCAGATGCAAAATCTCAAGTAACTTTAGAATATTCTGACACCAATGTACCGGTACATATTCACACAATTGTAATTTCAACTCAACATGATGAATTTGATACAAAAGAAAAAATGCATCAACGTATAGTTGATGACGTTAAAGGTATTCTCATTCCAAGAGTAATGAATAACATAAAAAATGTAAAAAAATTATTTTCGAATGAAACGAAATACTACATCAATTCAACAGGAAAATTTGTCATTGGAGGACCTCATGGTGATACTGGTTTAACCGGAAGAAAGATTATAGTAGATACTTATGGAGGAAGAGGATCTCATGGAGGAGGTGCTTTTTCCGGAAAAGATCCATCTAAAATGGATAGATCTGGAGCTTATGCCGCTAGACACATAGCTAAAAATCTGGTAGCAGCAGGAATTTCAGATGAATTGTTAATACAAATATCCTACGCTGTAGGTGTTGCAGATCCTATAGGGATTTTTGTTAATACCTATGGTAAATCAAAAGTAGATAATGAAAATATTGTGTTGAATATAAAGAAAATTTTTGATTTACGTCCTTACGCTATAGAAAAAAGATTAAAATTACGTCAGCCAATGTATGAGGAAACATCTGTGTATGGACATATGGGAAAAACACCAAAAAAAGTGTATAAGTCTTTTTTAGATATAGAAGGAAATAAAAAAAAACAAGAAGTAGAACTTTTTACATGGGAAAAGTTGGACTATTTAGCCGTTATAAAGGATATATTCAATCCCAAAAAAAGGTATTTAATATTTTAACGTATGTCTCTATTGAAAAAAAAAAAAGGAATTATATTTGGAGCTTTCGATGAAAATTCTATAGCTTGGAAAGTTGCAGAACGTGCTTATGAAGAAAAAGCATCTTTCGTGCTAACCAATACACCAGCTTCTTTAAGAATAGGTAAAATTTATGAATTATCTCATAAAACAAAGTCTATGGTGATTCCAGCAGATGCTACCTCCATACAAGATCTTAATATTTTATTTGAAAAAACATTAGATCATTTCGGAGGAAAAATAGATTTTTTACTACATTCTATAGCTATGTCTATGAATATACGAAAGGGTTTAACCTATCCTTCCCTGAATTATGAATTTTTAAGAAAAGGATGGGAAATATCTGCTGTATCTTATCATAAGATAATGCAAACAGCTTGGAATAAAAAAGCGATGAATAAATGGGGTTCTATTGTAGCAATTACATATATTGCTTCTCAACGTAGTTTTCCATATTATGGAGATATGTCAGATTATAAATCCTATTTAGAAAGTATCACACGTAATTTTGGCTATTATTGGGGGATAAAAGAAAAAGTACGGGTTAATACTGTATCACAATCTCCTACTATAACACGAGCAGCAAAAGCCATTAAAGGATTCAATGAACTTTTCAAGTTATCTGAAAAAATATCTCCGTTAGGAAATGCTTCCGCACAAGATTGTGCAAACTATATAATTACACTTTTTTCAGATTTAACTAAAAAAGTAACTATGCAAAATTTATATCATGATGGAGGTTTCTCTCATACTGGAATTAGTGAAGCTATGATTTCATAAAAATCAATATAATAAATAAAAAATATGAAAAAAATTATAGCTCCATCTTTACTTTCAGCAAATTTAGCCTTTTTATATCGTGATATAGAAATGCTTAATCAAAGTGAAGCAGATTGGTTTCATATTGATATAATGGATACCTCTTTTGTTTCTAATATTTCTTTTGGATTCTTATTTACTAAATATGTAAAAAAATATGCTAATAAACCTATGGATGTACATTTAATGATATTACAACCAGAACGCTATATTGAACAGGTGAAAGCTTGTGGAGCTGATCATTTACATATTCATTATGAATCTTGTATTCATTTAAACAGAACAATTTGTTATATTAAAAATAATGGAATGAAGGTAGGAATAGCTGTGAATCCACATACTCCAATTTTTCTTTTACAAGATATTATTAATGATATAGATTTTGTTTTATTGATGAGTGTGGACCCTGGTTATAGTGGGCAAAGATTTATTCATCAAACATATCAAAAATTAGAAGATACTAAAGATTTAATCTTAAAAAAAGATTCTTCAGCACTTATAGAAGTGGATGGAGGAATCAATTTAGAAAATTCTTCCTTATTATTCAAAAATGGAGCAGATATATTAGTGTCAGGAACTACTATTTTTTCTGATTCTAATCCAAAAGAAATTATTCACAAAATGAAATTAGGAAATTAAACATTATTATGATTTCTAAAGAAACTATAAAAAAAATACTTTCTGTTTCTTGTATAGAAGATGTTATTGGAGATTTTGTGAAATTGAGAAAAAGTGGTTTTAATTATAGAGGACTCAGTCCATTTTCTAATGAAAAAACACCTTCTCTTATAGTTTCTCCTATGAAAAAAATATGGAAAGATTTTAGTTCTGGAAGAGGAGGAAGTGTTATCACTTTTCTTATGGAACATGAACGTTTTACTTACGAGGAATCATTACATTTTCTTGCCAAGAAATATGATATCAAGATTGATCATATAAATAAGTATCATCAATATAAATATAAAGAAACGAAATATGAAAAATTATACTTAATACAAGATTACGCAAAACGTTTTTTTATTAACCAGTTACATTCTACCCAAGAAGGACAGGAAAATGGATTGAATTATTTAATTCAAAAAAGAGGTTTTTATAGAGAAATTATTCAAAAATTCGAATTAGGATACGCCCCTATTTCTTGTAAAATGTTTACGTTGAACGCATTAAAAAAAGGATTCGAAATACAGGATATCATAAAATCTGGATTTACTATTTTCAGAAAATCCAACCATTTTTTTGATTGTTTCCGTCAACGTGTAATGTTTCCAATACATAATTTATCAGGAAAAGTTATAGGTTTTGGAGGTAGACATATTGATTATAGATATTCCACTAAATATATTAATTCATCAGAAAGTAATATTTTTCAAAAAAGTAAAATTTTATATGGCTTGTTTCAAGCTAAAAAAAACATTTTAAAAGAAAATTTCTGTTATTTAGTAGAAGGATATACAGATGTTATTTCTTTACATCAATCTGGTATAAAAAATGTAGTTTCTTCTTCTGGAATTTCACTTACTACAGATCAAATACTATTAATCAAAAAATTTACAAAAAATATTGTTCTTTTTTATGATGGAGATCATTCTGGAATTAAAGCTTCTTTAAGAGGAATTAATATGATGTTAGAACAAGAAATGAATTTTCGCATATTATTTCTATCTAATGGAGAAGATCCAGATTCTATATCAAAAAAATACCCCTTTTCTCAACTCAGAGAGTTTCTTGCAAAAAATAGTTACAATTTTGTTTCCTTTAAACAAAAAGTATATGAAATATTTCATAAACATAAAAATGATCCCATTAAAAAATCATTTTTAGTAAAAAATATTTTGAATAGCATTTCGAAAATATCTAACGTTATTCAGAAGGAATTATATCTACAAGAAGCTTCAAGAGTGTTAAATATTCGTCAAAAAATTTTGATTTATGAATTGAAAAAAATGAACGAAAAAAATGTAAAGAAATTTAATCCAGTTAAGAAAAATACAACATTTTTTTCTAAAAAAAGAAATACAATTCTTCTTTTCGAGGAAAAATTGATTCAATTAATTTTAAATCATGGAAATAAAATCATAAAAAAAAAAGAACACAATACAACGATTTTAAAAGAAGTATTTCGAGTTTTTCAATGTTGGAATTTACGTTTTTCCTTAAATGAGAATCAAGAAATATTTGATCAAATTTGTTTACAAAATAAAAAAACAACTTCGTTGAAGTTATTTTCGAAAGAGAAAACGAAATTATATTCATTATCTAAATGGGACAAAAAAGGAATACAAGTTTCATCTCAAGATGATCGTATAAATCAATATATTAGTGATATTTTATTAAGGTATAAATCTTTATATATTTCTCAATTAATTCAAAAAGAAATCACACATTATCATAATTATGATACAACAAAAAATGAGGATAAAAAAGCTTTTATAAAAAAAATTATGCATTTAACAAATATTAAAAACGAACTTCATAAAAAGTTACATAGATATGTTTAATCATTTTTTTGTAAAAAAAAATTATTTTTTTCTTTTTTTAAGTTTTGGTAAATTCGTGGGTATAAACACGAAAAAAATGAATACATTAATTTCGAAAAAAGCACCTAATTTTACGGCTAGTGCGGTATTAAATGGAAAAAATATTATACAAAACTTTACTTTGGAACAATTTAAAGGAAGTAAATATGTTTTACTTTTTTTTTATCCTAAAGATTTTACTTTTGTATGTCCTACAGAAATATATGCATTTCAAGAAAAAATTAAAGATTTTGAAATGAGAAATGTACAAATTATTGCTATCTCTACGGATACAGAACAATCTCATTGGGCTTGGTTACAAATGCCAAAAGAAAAAGGAGGTATACATGGAGTTACTTACCCTATAGTTTCTGATATCAATAAAACCATATCTCATAACTATGGAGTATTATCTGGGGATTGGATTTGCAATAATGAAGGATTGAAAGCAACGGGAGAATTAGTTGCTTATAGAGGATTATTTTTAATAGATAAAAAAGGAATCATAAGACATCTTTTAATTAATGATTTTCCTTTAGGTAGAAGTGTACATGAGGCTATCCGTATGATAGATGCTCTTCAATATTATGAAAAAAGTGGAGAAGTATGTCCCGCAAATTGGATAAAAGGAAAAAAAGCAATAAAACCTAATCATAGTGGAATTGAAGATTATTTCTCATCTTAAAATAAAAAATGTATAAAAAAAAAGTAGCATTTTATACCATAGGGTGTAAACTTAATTATGCAGAAACTTCTACCATAGCGAGAAAATTTTCTAATTTATATTACCAACACGTTCCTTTCAAGAGCCATGCAGATATTTATGTGATCAATAGTTGTTCTGTAACAAAAAATGCGGAAATTGAATTCAAGCATATTGTACGTTTTGCTGTGAAAAAAAATTCAAAAGCTTTTATTGTAGCAATAGGATGTTATGCTCAATTAAACCCTAAAGAGGTGTCTTCTATTATTGGAGTGGATCTTGTTTTAGGGTATGAAGAGAAATTTAAGATTATAGATTATATTAACAGAGAATGGAAAAAAAAATACTATGCAAAGATTATTTCGAAAGAAATTTATTTTCCATCGTTTTCAATTGGAGGTAGAACTCGTTCCTTTTTAAAAATACAAGATGGATGTGATTATAAGTGCAGTTATTGTATCATTCCTATGTCAAGAGGACCCTCTCGTTCTGATAGTATAGAAAATATATTGAAAAATATTTTATTCCTTTTTAAAAAGGGAGTAAAAGAGATTGTGTTAACAGGAATTAATATAGGAGATTATGGAAAAAATATATACGTAGGAAATAGACGTTTATATTCATTTTTTGATTTAATACAAGCTATAGATAAAATACAAGAAAAAGTAAGAATCCGTTTATCTTCTATAGAACCTAATTTGCTTAAAGATGAATATATTGAATTTTTATCTAAAAGTAAACGTTTTGTTCCTCATTTTCATATTCCTTTACAGTCTGGTAGTAATGATATATTGATGAGAATGCATAGACGTTACAGACGAGAACTTTATCAAAAAAAAGTAAAAAAAATTCGAGATTTAATGCCAGATGCTTATATAGGTTCAGATATTATTGTTGGTTTTCCTGGAGAAACACATAAACATTTTTTGGAAACTTTTCATTTTTTGAAAAAATTAGAAATTTCATCTTTACACATATTTACCTATTCTAGTAGGCCAAATACGAAATCCAGTCTAATACAAGAAAATATATATAAAAAAATACAGTGGAAACGGAATCAAATTTTGAGAATTCTTTCTGAAAAAAAGTACCGTTTTTTTTGTAAAAAACAAATAAATACCAAAAAAATTGTATTATTCGAAAATAATTATCATAATAAAGAATATTTATATGGGTATACAGAAAATTATATTCGAACTAAGATCCCATTAAATTTATACAATTCTTCTATATATGAAAATACATTACAAGATGTATTACTTACAAAAGTAGATAAGGATGGAATTATGATAGCAAAACCGATAAATTAAAAACCCAATTTTTTCGGCATATTGATGAATTCTATATCAAAAATTTCTTGAAATGATTTTTTTACCATATTTTTCACCTCTTGAAAAGAGATATAATTCAATTTCAATTCTTTTTTTAAAGAAGTAACTTCTTGATTATAAATTCCACAAGGAATAATATGTTTGAAATATTGTAAATCTGTATTTACATTTAAAGCAAATCCATGCATGGTTACCCAACGGCTCATTCTAATTCCGATTGCACATATTTTTCTGGATTTACCATTTTTTACATTAAACCAAACTCCTGTTTTTCCTTTTTTTCGTTCTCCCTTGATTTCATAATTTTTCCATAAAAAATGTATAATCACTTCTTCCAAAAGACGAAGATATTTATGAATATCCGTAAAAAAATAATCCATATTTAAAATGGGGTATCCTATCAACTGTCCAGGTCCATGATAAGTGATATCACCTCCTCTATCTGTTTGACAAAAAGAAACATTAATTTTTTTTAAAAAATCTGACGAAACCAACAAATGATTATCTTTTTTCCCATTTTTACCTATAGTATATACATGAGGATGTTCTACAAAGAGCAAATATCCTGCTTTTTTAGTAGATATATTATTGATTTTATTTTGTATAATGTCATTAAATAATTTTTTCTGATATTTCCAAGTCTCTTGATATTCTTTTTTTCCTAAATCTTCGAAAGAAAGTATTTTTTTTTTCATAGTTTTTTTAAAAATTTATATAAAATGTACCTTCGTTTTATTCAATTCGTTTTTTTCGTCAGGATATGACCAATTTATCAGAACAACAAGTTATACGAATAAAAAAGTTATATAAACTTAAAAAGTTGGGAATCAACCCTTATCCATCAGAAGAATATATTGTAACTACTACTATTTATAATATACAAAAAAAATTTACGGAAAAAGAAACTGTAAGTATAGCTGGACGATTAATGCGTTTACGTATTTTAGGAAAAGCTTCTTTTGGAGAGATCAAAGATCATACGGGTTATATGCAAATATATTTTACTCAGGATCATTTATTTTTATCTTCGGATCAAATAATAAAAAAAGAGGAAGCTTACAATATTTTTTTTAAAAAACTTATAGATATAGGGGATATTATTGGAATCAAGGGAATTTTATTTAAAACAAAAATGGGTGAAATGACCATTCATGTTCATAAGTTCACTTTATTATCTAAATCTATACGACCCTTACCACAAGTAAAAATGGATAAAAACAAAAAAATACATGATGCATTTTCTAATCCAGAACAACGTTATCGTATGCGTTATGTAGATCTTATTGTAAATGATCATGTAAAAGAAATTTTTTTAAAACGTACTCGTATCATACAAAAAGTAAGAAATTTTTTAGATGATAAAGGATACATAGAAGTAGATACTCCGATTCTACAATCCATTCCTGGAGGAGCCATAGCTCGTCCTTTTGAAACGTATCATAATGCATTGGGAATTCCATTATATTTACGTATAGCTAATGAACTTTATTTGAAAAGATTGATTATTGGTGGATTTAACGGTGTATATGAATTTTCAAAAAATTTTAGAAATGAAGGAATGGATCGTATTCACAACCCAGAATTTACTGTATTAGAACTCTATGTCGCTTATAAAGACTATTACTGGATGATGAATTTTACAGAAAAATTGATGAAAAACATTTGTAATAAATTTGAAATTAATTTTCAGACTCCTTTTCCTCGTATCCCTATATTGGATTCTATTAAAAAATATACTGGATTTGATCTCAAAGAAAAAAAAAAAGAACAAATAAGAAAAATTTGTCAAAAATTACATATAGAAGAAAATATAAAAATGAGTAAAGCTAAATTAATTGAGAATATTTTTGAAGAAAAATGCGAAAAAAATTACATCAATCCGACTTTTATTATTGATTATCCTATAGAAATGAGTCCTTTAACAAAAAAACATCGTTATAAAGAAAATTTATCAGAACGTTTTGAACTCATTATTAATGGTCAAGAAATCGCAAATGCTTATTCAGAACTTAATGATCCTATCGATCAACTTGATCGTTTACGAGAACAAATGAAATTTTCCGAAAGAAATACACAAGATGAATCTATATCTATTGATCAAGATTTCATACGTGCTTTAGAATTTGGAATGCCTCCTACTGCAGGTATCGGAATTGGAATAGACCGTTTGGTTATGTTACTTACTAAAAAAAAATCAATTCAAGAAGTTTTGCTTTTTCCACAAATGCGTCCAGAAAAAAGAGGGAAGAAATAAACTACTTCTTTTCCAAACCTAATACTTTTAATCCATTTATTGTAGAAATTTTTACCAAATGATCTATATCATAATAACGACAAGCTTCTAACATCACTCGTAATTCTATCCATAAATTTCCATCAGAGAAAGGTTTATATATATCACAGATGTTATCTGTACCAAAAGCCACTATAATTCCTTCAGGAACCATCTCATCTACTGGAGTGATAGAATTATGGCTAGGAGTTAAACGTTCATTTCTAGTATGATCAATCCAAGCAATAGGACAAGATATAACCATCAAATCTGCTTTTTTCATTAATTTGTATATTCTGTAACGATAATCTCTATCATGTGCAGCTAAAGAAATGCTATGAATAGCTACTACTTTTCCTTGCATTCCATGTTCAATCGTTTTTTTTGCTAATTTTTCAGTTTCTCTTTCTTCGCTAATATTAAATTGATCTACATGTACATGTACAATTTTTCCTTTTTTTTTGGCCATTTGTAATAAAATGTCTATATGTTGATCTTCTTTCCCAGAATCTGTAGCGGGTAATCCTCCAACGATATCCACAAATTCTATTGATTGATCGAACCAATATTTTGATTTTGGATCCAATACCCCTTTAAGAACTTGATTAGCAAAACAAATATGAATAGAATGTCCATAATTATTTTTCAATTTTTTAGCAGCTTTCAAGGCACGATCTTCAATAATTTCATCTACATCAATAAAAGAACATAAAGCTTGTGTTCCTTGCATTAAAAAATATTCTAATGCTTTTTCCATACGTATGTAAATATCCTCTTCTGTAGCTAAACGTTTCATTTCATCAACCAGATACCATTTTTTTTGAAGGGGAGAATAAGAATACTTGAAATTTTTTCTTGTTAGAGTATAAGCTCTATCTAAATGAGCATGAGCATTTACCCATCCTCCTTTTTGTCTCACTTTTTCTAAAAAAAATTTTTTAGGATTCATTTTAGTTAGTTTTTGTATACTATATTTTTTCTTCTATGTTGGAAATCCAAATAACTTTTTTAGTACCGAAAAAAGGTTCTTCAAAATAATGATTTAAAGGATATTCTATCGCATTAGGAAATTTTTTTAATTCATCATCCAAATTTCCTCCTTTTATATAAAAAGCTCCATTTTGAATGATAGAGTTGGATTTATATTTAAATTTATCTTTTATCCAATCATGGATAATATCTATTTTGTTTACAGATCGAGTCACCACAAAATCAAATTTATTTTCTAATTTCTCTGCACGTATACAAATAGGATGTACATTGTTTAAATGAAGATTATATGCTATTTTTTCGATAATTTTTATTTTTTTTTTAATAGAATCTACTAATATAAATTTTGTCTTAGGAAAAATTATGGATAAAGGAATTCCAGGGAACCCACCTCCTGTACCTAAGTCCATAACACATGATCCAGGGTAAAAAGAAAATACTTTAGCTATTCCTAAAGAAAAAAGGACGTGTTGTTGATAAAAATCGTGAAATGTTTTTCTAGAAACTAAATTCACATATGTATTCCAATATGAATATAAATTTTTTAAATAATACAATCTATAGATTTGCCGATCTAATAGATATGGAAAATATTTTTGAATTAATTCCATATTAATTAATGGATGATAAATAAACTTATAATCAAATTTATTTAGTTTATTTAGATTTGCAATCATTTCAATCGAACAATTACAATAAATATTCATGTTATGAAAAATAGATTATCTTATCGTTTACAAAATATATCTTTTTCACAAACTATAGCTATGTCATCTAAAGCTAGAGAATT